>DQUX01000239.1 GCA_015662065.1 Anaerolineales bacterium
ACCCCCACGCCCGAGCCCCCTGGCCCCACTCCCATCCCCGGCGCCGACCGGTTCGAGCCCAACTACGACTTCGACCACGCAGCGGTCATCGCCACCGACGTCACCTACGATGACCTGAACTTCGTCCCCTGGGCTGGCGGTGCGGAGGATAACGACTATTATAAAATCTGGATCAAGCCCGGCCTCTTCTTCATCTGTGAGACGCTGGACCTGGACCCCGGCGTGGACACCAATATGATCTTCTACGACAAGGACCGCAACCTCATCAGCGGCAACGACGATGTAGAGCTGGGGGACTACCGTAGCCGACTCTCGTACTACTCCACCTACGAGGGCTACCTCTACGTGCTTGTCGGCCACGGAGGACGGGTGCCTCTCGTGGAGGTGGATCAGAGCGGCTACAGCCTCCGCTGCACGATGGAGGTGCCGGGAATGCCCACCCTCACTCCCACCCCCTGGCCAACCTCTACCCCCCCGGGCGCTACGCCGACGACCCCCGCTTCGCCGTTGCCCACGCCTACCCTGGCCGGGGGTCTGGCGGTGCGAACGCTCTCCACCCCCACACCTCCCCCAACCCCCGGTACGCCCGCCCTCCACTTCGTGCCGATGGATCTTCTGATCTACTACGACGCCAATGACGATCGCAGCCCCGGCGCGGGAGAGGGTGTTGCCGGCCTCCTGGTCCTGGCCTACGACACCGCCACCAGCGAGCAGATCGCTCAGGGCCTCACGGACGATCTGGGTCATCTTCAGTTCACCGCCGCCGTCCAGGACGCGGTCCGCCTGAGCATTCCCTACCTGGGCGTCAACTACCTGGTCGGCAGCGAGGGGGCCAGTATCTACGTCCGCATTCCCCCCGAGCCGCTGCCCGATGCCGTCCCCTGACAGGAGCTACGCACTTATGGCGGATGGAACACCACGGAGGCACGGAGAGACTTAATGCCCGAATCAAACGGTCCTCAGCCTAAGACGCCGGTTGACGAGGAGCGACCCCCGATCCCCCAGCCTGAGACGCCGCCTGGGAAGGGCCGGCCGCGTTGGCCGCCCCCGCCGGTCGCCGTTGCGGTTGGTGGGGTTGTCCTGGCCCTGATCGCCCTGGTCGTCTTGCTGGCCTTGCGGCCCCTTCTCTTCCCGGCCCGCTCGGCCGGCATCCCGCTGGAGATCACCCGCGTCTCCTCCACCAGCCCCCTGGCGCTTCCCCCTCCTCCCATCGTCGAGGTCGGCGACGCCCAGGTGGTCCTGCCGGTGCCGGTTGTCCTGGAGGCGGGGGGCCGCTCCTTCCCGGTTCAGGCTGCCTTCGTCGGTGAGGGGGCTTGGCCCGCCTACCCCGACGCCGCCGTCTGGGTCTACGGCACGGTGGTCAACTACGTGCTGGGGCTAGAGGCCACGGAGGAGAACCAGGCCCTCGTCGCCCGGCTCCAATCGGGCGATCCGCTTCTGCTGGAGCTCTCCAACGGGGCGCAGATCACTTTCCACGTCACACGGCAGGAGGAGGTCCCCGCCGACGACCCGGCCCTCTTCGACCAATCCCGCCCTGGGCTGACGCTGGTGCTCTTGGGGGAGGGGGAGGAGGGTCGGCCGGCGGTCTTTGCCGATTTCGACCAGGTGGAGGAGCCCGCCCCGACCGGTGGCCCCACGGTGGACGTGGGTCAGCCGGTGCAGGTGGGGGATGCCCGCGTCACCGTCGTGGAGGGGCATACCCAGACCAGCCACGATCTCCCGCCAGGGACGATGGTCTACCTGGTGGAGTTCTCCCTGCAGAATACCGGTTCATCCCCCCTTGATGCCGGGGCCTTTGTGATGGATCTGGTGGATGGGGTGGGGAACCGATACCTTCCCTCCCTCTCCGTCGCCGGCTGGGGATGGCACGGGTTGTTGATGGGGGAGGTGGCCCCGGGGGCGGAGGTCAACGGCACGGCAGCCTACATCGTCCCCGAGGGTCTCGTGGGCCCCACCCTTACCTGGGTGTTCGGCCCCCGGCCTGGCTCCGAGCTGCGGGCCCGTTTCGCCATCCCCCATACCCCATCGGCGGTCGTCTCCGCCTGGCCGGAGGTGGAGGTCTTGGAGGCGTTCCTGGGGGAGGGGGGGACGGCGCTCCATGTAGTCGCCGGGGTCACCAACGCCGGCCCCGGCCCGCTCATAGTGACCGCCGACGACATCTCCCTCAGCTCCAGCGCCGGGCCGGGGGAGCTGGTGGTGGCCGCCCCCCCCTTCCCCTGGAACATCGCCGCGGGCGAGAGCCGAGAGGTGGAGTTGCAGTTCGCCCGCCCTGAGGCATCCTCCGCCATCGTCACGATCCTGGGGTATACTTTCGAGATCTCCGGGTTGCCCTGAAACCTGAAACGTAAAACGTCAAGCGTCAAACCTCAAACGTCAGACGTCACGTTTCGTGCCTTCGGAGGTAGCAGGATGGCTGGTAACGAGCCCCGCAATATCTTCGTGGAAGCTGTCCCTAGTCTGCCGATGGAGGAGCAGCCGGCCGAGCTGGTCGAGCGCAAGGGGGGCGGTCACCCCGACTCTATCTGCGATGCGATCATGGAGGCGGTGAGCGTCGAACTCTGCCGGGCCTACTTGGATCACTTCGGCCGGGTCCTGCATCACAACATCGACAAGGGGCTGCTGGTGGCCGGGCGAACCACCCCCGCGTTGGGCGGCGGGCGGGTGGACGAGCCGATGCGGCTGATCTTCGGCGACCGGGCCACCTATGAGTACCAGGGGGTCCGCATCCCGGTGGGGGAGATCGCCGAGGCCACCGCGAAGGCCTGGCTGCGGGGCAACCTCCGCTTCGTGGACCCAGACGTCCACGTGGTCTTCCAGAACGAGATCAAGCCGGGCTCGCCGGAGTTGACGGACATCTTCGAGCGGGAGGTGGTGGGGGCCAACGACACCTCGGCAGGGGTGGGATACGCCCCTCTCTCGGAGACCGAGCAACTGGTCCTCGCCACCGAGCGGTATCTGAACTCCACCGCTTTCAAGGCCGCGCACCCGGAGGCAGGGGAGGACATCAAGGTGATGGGCTACCGCTTCGGCCATCACCTCACCCTCACCGTCGCCCTGGCCTTCGTGGACCGGTTCATCCTGGACGAGAGGAGCTACTTCGAGCACAAGGCCGCCATCCGGGAGGACCTGCAGGATTTCGTGGAGCGGCAGCAGCGGACCATCGAGCAGATCACGGTGGACATCAACACGCTGGATGAGCCAGGCCGGGGCATCGGGGGGATGTACCTGACGGTGCTGGGCACGTCGGCGGAGGGAGGGGATGGCGGACAGGTGGGACGGGGCAACCGGGTCAACGGGGTCATCGCCTTCAACCGCCCCTCCACCACCGAGGCGGCGGCGGGCAAGAACCCTGTCAGCCACGTGGGTAAGATCTACAACCTCCTGAGCCACGAGATCGCCAACCGGGTCTATGTGGAGGTAGAGGGCATCCGCGAGGTGACGGTCTGGCTCTGTAGCCAGATCGGCCAGCCCATCGACCGGCCGCTGATGGCGGCTGCCCAGGTCGTCCTGGCCGAGGGGGTTGACCTGGAGGATGTGCGAGACCCGGTCGCGGCGGTGATGGACCGCGAACTGGCCGGCATCCAGCGCTTTGTCGGCCGGCTGATCCACGGCGAGTTGATGGTGTGGTAGGAGGGGGGGCTATCGGCCGCGCCGTCCCATCAGAAGCCCAGGCAGGGAAGTGATCTCTGCGCTCCCCAGGAGCGCGGCCGCCAGCAGGTAGGTCGTCGCTCCGACCCCCAGCCCTAGCAAGGCCCGGAGACCGGTCTCTGGGCCGGGCAACGCCAGACGGAGGCCGATCACCGCTGCCCCCATCGCCGCCGTCGCCCCGAGAGTGCGCGCCAGC
>DQUX01000199.1 GCA_015662065.1 Anaerolineales bacterium
CCTGCACAAGGGGAAGTTCAGCCGGGGGCTGGGTCGCTTCCACGCCGTCCACTTCCAGGAGGCGGCGGAGACGCCGGACGAGGAATACCCCTTCATCCTCACCACAGGCCGCATCATGTTCCACTGGCACACCGGATCGATGACCCGCCGGACGGAGAAACTGGACCAGGAGGTGCAGCGGCCCTACGTGGAGATGCACCCCGAGGACACCGCCCGCATCGGCCTGGACGGCGGCCGCCGGGTGCGGGTCACCAGCAGGCGGGGCCAGATCGAATTGGACGTGCGGGTCACTCCGCACATCCGACCGGGGGTCGTTTTCATCCCCTTCCACTTCGCCGAGGCAGCGGCCAATGCCCTCACCCACGCCGCTCTCGACCCTGTGGCCAAGATCCCCGAGTACAAGGTGTGCGCGGTGCGGGTGGAGCCGGTCACGTAACACGCAACACGCAATACGTACTCCGTATTCCGTATGCACGAACTCTCCGTCACCCAGTCCGTTCTGGACATCGCCCTGGTCCACGCCGAGCGGGCCGGGGCGAATCGCATCCTGCGCATCCACCTGGTGGTGGGGGAGCTCTCCGGCATCGTGAGCGAATCGGTCCAGTTCTACTTCGACTTCGTCAGCCGGAATACCCCCGCCGAGGGGGCGGAGTTGGTCTTCCTGCACACGCCGACCCGCTTCCGCTGCCGGGCCTGCGGGACGGTGTATGAGCCGGGAGAGGGGGACGAGGCGACGCCCCGGCCGGACTGGGGCTGCCCCCTCTGTGGGGAACTGCGGCCCGAGGTGGTCGGCGGGCGGGAGCTGCTGGTGGAGAGCATCGAGGTGGGCTGATGGAGCGGTTGCCGGTGACCGGCGTGGTGCTGGCGGGCGGGGCTAGCCGCAGGATGGGGCGGGACAAGGCGTTCCTCGAGCTGGACGGACGGCCGCTGGTCAGGATTGTGCTTGACCGAATGAGCCGACTGTGCGCCGAGGTCCTGCTCGTGGCCGCAGAGACCCCCCGGTACGTCGACCTCGGCGCACCGGTCGTCGCCGATCGATTCCGCGGGGTAGGGGTGCTGGGGGGCCTGCATGCTGGGCTGGCGGCTGCTGGCTACGAGCTGATCCTGGCGGTCGGTTGTGATATGCCCTTCCTGAACCTGGATCTCCTGCGCGCCTTCGTCGGCTGGGCTGAGGGATTCGACGTGGCGATCCTTCGGCATGGGGAGCAGGTCGAACCCCTCCACGGAGCCTATCGTCGCACCTGCCTCCCGGCGATGGAGGCGGCGGTCCGGTCTGGAGAACGCCGCATCATCTCGTTCTTCCCCCAGGTGCGGGTGCGGTATGTGTCTCCGCAAGAGGTCGCTCCGTTCGATCCCGACCTGCGTTCCTTTCTAAACATCAACACGCCCGAGGAGTGGGAGAGGGTGCGGGCGGAGTGGGAGGTGGGCAGGCTGGACAGCGGTCTAGGCCAGTGGTAGAATAGCGACGCGCTTATGGAAGAATCGGAGACCCTTTCCGCCCGCCACGTCCACATCACAGGCGTTGTTCAAGGGGTGGGGTTCCGCCCCTTTGTCTACAACCTCGCCACCCGGCTGGGAGTGTCCGGCTGGGTGCTGAACAGTTCCTCCGGCGTGGAGATCGAGGCCATCGCCCCTGAGCCCGTCCTGGAGGAATTCATCCAGCGGCTACAGACGGATGCCCCTCCCCTCGCTCGTATCGAACGGGTCACCGTGGCCGACCTCCCGTTATCCGGCATCCAGGGTCCAGCATCTGACGCCTTCGTCATCCGCCACTCCGAGGCCCGCCCCGGCGAGTTCCAGCCCATCTCCCCCGATATTGCCATCTGCGACGACTGCCTCCGCGAACTGTTCGACCCCAACGACCGGCGCTACCGCTACCCGTTTATCAACTGTACTAACTGCGGCCCCCGCTTCACCATCATCCAGGACATCCCCTACGACCGGCCCAAGACGACGATGGCTCCGTTCAAGATGTGTCCCGACTGCCAGGCGGAGTACGACGACCCCACGGACCGTCGCTTCCACGCCCAGCCCAACGCCTGCCCCGTCTGTGGGCCCCGGGTGTGGCTCGAACTTCGAGCTTCGAACTTCGAACTTCTAACCTTGAACTTCGAACCTGAAACCTCTCCCGACGCCCCCATCCAGGCGGTGCGCCAGCTTCTCCAGGGCGGGGCCATCGTGGCGATCAAGGGGCTGGGCGGCTTCCACCTGGCCTGCGATGCGACCAATGACGAGGCGGTGGCGAGGTTGCGGGAGCGGAAGGGGCGGGTGGACAAACCGTTTGCCATTATGTCGTTCGACCTGGCGACGGTGGAGCGGTACTGCCACGTGAGCGACGAGGAACGGGCGCTGCTCACCTCCCGGGAGCGGCCTATCGTCCTCCTGCGCAGGCGCGCCGATTGCCCCGTCTCCCCCCTCGTCGCGCCCGGCAACAACTACCTCGGCGTCATGCTCCCCTACACCCCCCTCCACCACCTTCTGCTCGAACCCACCGGCAACCAGCAACCAGCAGCAAGCAACCAGCAACCAGCAACCAGCCCCTGGCCCCTCGCCCTGGTGATGACCTCCGGCAACTATTCGGAGGAGCCCATCGCCACGGGCAACGAGGAGGCGCTGGAGCGACTGGCCGATCTGGCGGATGCGTTTCTCCTGCACGACCGGGACATCCACGCCCGGTGTGACGACAGCGTCACCCGCATCTTTGCTGGAGCCGAGCTGCCCATCCGCCGCTCCCGCGGCTACGCCCCCTATCCGGTCCACCTCCCGTTCCCCGTGCGGCAGGTGCTGGCGGTGGGGGCCGAACTGAAGAACACCTTCTGCCTCACCCGCGACCGGTACGCCTTCCTCAGCCAGCACATCGGCGATATGGAGAACTACGAGACCCTCCGCTTCTTCGAGCAGATGGTGGAGCAACTGGCCCGGACCTTTCGGGTGCGGCCGGAGATCGTCGCCTGCGACATGCACCCCGGATACCTGACGACTCTCTACGCGCGGGAGGGGAAGCACGAGAGCGAGGAAGCCCTCGCGCTGCTCCCGGTCCAGCACCACCATGCCCACATCGCCGCCTGCATGGCGGAGAACGGCCTTTCCGGGGAGCGCCCGGTCATCGGCGTGGCCTTCGACGGCACCGGCTACGGTATCGACGGGGCGATCTGGGGCGGGGAGTTTCTGATCGCCGACTACCGCTCGTTTCGGCGGGCGGCTTATCTAAAATACGTGCCCCTGCCCGGCGGCGACGCCGCCATCCGCCGGCCCTACCGGGTGGCACTGGCCCACCTCTGGGCGGCGGGGGTTCCCTGGGAGGAGGACCTGCCCCCCGTGGTGGCGGCCTCCCCCGCCGAGCGGGGGATCCTGGCCCGGCAGTTGGAGCGGGGGCTGAACACGGTGCCCACCTCCAGCATCGGCCGCCTCTTCGACGCCGTCTCCTCTTTGGCCGGGGTCCGCCAGGAGATCAACTACGAGGCCCAGGCGGCCATCGAGCTGGAGATGTTGATTCAGGAGGACGAGACAGCCGCCTACGCTTTCGAACTGGTACCCTGCGCAACCAGCAACCAGCAACCAGCAACCAGCAACGAGCAACCAGTACTGTGCATCGGCCCCATCCCCGTCATCCGTGCCGTCGTCGCCGACGTGCGGGCGGGGGTGGGGGCCGGGGTTATCGCCGCCCGGTTCCACAACGGCCTGGCCCAGATGGTCCGAGAGGTGTGCGTGAGGCTGCGGGAGGAGACGGGGTTAGAGGAGGTGGCCCTCTCCGGCGGGGTCTTCCAGAACATCACGCTGCTGGGGAAGGCGGTCCCTTTGCTGGAGGCAGCCGGATTCACCGTCTATACCCACCGGCTGGTCCCGCCCAACGACGCCGGCGTTTCGCTGGGGCAGGCGGTGGTGGCGAGCGTCTCCTCACCGCTTCCGGGGGATGACGATCCAGAGGACCAGGTAGGGTAGAAGGCCCGGCAGGCCGCCGGGCAGCAGCAGGATCAGGAAGACCAGGCGGAACCACCAGGGATTGAGACCGAAGAAGGCCCCCAACCCGCCGCAGACGCCCGCGACGATTCCGTTCTGGCGACGGAGTCCGTTCCGTTCAGCCATATGCATATGTCCTCCCGTGCATTAATGATCTCAGTATCAGTAGTTGAGAAAACTCGCTCTAGGCGGGTCTGTGACCCGCCGGTCTGACCGATCGCAGAACGGTCATGGGCTAGAATTCTCAAGTACTGAGTATACCAGAGATCTGTGCCGCGTGAGGAACTTCCAGCACTCAGCCGCCTGACGGCTGGCTGACAGCCGTGGGCGGGGACGCGCGGGGCAGTCCGAGGTGGCAGAGGTGCCGGGTCGAGACCTATGGCGGGGCGACACGCCGGGGTGTGGGAGCACAACTGGCGATCCGCCCATCTTGTGTTAGAATACCCGCCACTGTTCCAGGTGTGATAGGAGATGTCGGCGAACAAGCTTGTTGCCCAGTTCCGCGATCCCGAAGCGGCCCGCGCGCTGGCCGAGGCCATCCGCGCTCGCTCCACCCGGCCCATCCGGCTGATGGAGTTCTGCGGCGGGCACACCCACGCCATCCTCCGCTACGGCATCCCCTCCCTCCTTCCCGAGACCATCGACCTCCGCTCCGGGCCGGGCTGCCCCGTCTGTGTCACCTCCGCCGCCGACCTGGACCTGGCCATCGCGTTGGCCCAGGTGCCGGGCGCCATCCTGACCACCTTCGGCGACATGGTGCGCGTCCCCGGCTCTCGCGACTCGCTGGCTAAGGCCAAGGCGGAGGGGGCGGACGTGCGGGTGGTCTACTCGCCGCTAGACGCCCTGCGGGTCGCCCGCGAGAACCCGGGCCGGCCGGTGATCTTCCTGGGGGTAGGGTTTGAGACCACCGCGCCGATGGTCGCTTCGGCGGTGCTGGCGGCGGAAGCGGAGGGGGTGGAGAACTTCTACGTCTTCAGCACCCACAAACTGACCCCGCCCGCCACCCGCGCCATCCTGGATGCCGGGGAGGTGGCGCTGGATGGGATCATCGGCCCCGGCCACGTCACCACCGTCATTGGCGCGGAGGCGTGGCGGTTCCTGCCGGACGAGTACACCATCCCCGTCGCCATCGCCGGCTTCGAGCCGCTGGACATCCTGCGGGCGGTGTTGGCGCTGGTGGAGATGGTCGAGGAGGGCCGGCCGGACGTCTCCAACGTCTACGCCCGCAGCGTCCGACCGGAGGGGAACCCCGCCGCCCGGCGGACGATGGACCAGGTCTTCGAGGTCGCCGACGCCGAGTGGCGCGGCTTTGGCACTGTCCCCGCCAGCGGCCTGCGGCTGCGGGAGGCGTACGCCCGCTTCGACGCCGCCCGAGCCTTCCCGATGGAGGTGGGACCGGCCCGCGAGCCCCCCGGCTGCCGTTGCGGGGATATCCTACGGGGGGTGCTCCGCCCGCCCGATTGCCCCCTCTTCGCTCGCGCCTGCACCCCCCAGACCCCCATCGGCCCCTGTATGGTGAGCGCCGAGGGGGCGTGCGCGGCGTACTACCGCTATGGGAACGTCGCACGTCGCACAGCACACGTCGCACGTCGAACGTGAAGCACGAAACGCCAGGGGTGGTAGGGTATGGAGAAAATCATTCGGCTAGCCCACGGCGCTGGTGGGAAGATGATGGCCGATCTGATCCGGGATCTCTTCGCGCCCCCGCTGGACAACGAGGTCCTGCGCCAGATGGCCGACGCCGCCATTATCCAACCTGGAACTTGGAACCCGGAACCTGGAGCTTCGAACCCTAGACTCGCCATCTCCACCGACTCCTTCACCATCCGCCCTCTCTTCTTCCCCGGCGGCGACATCGGCTCCCTCGCCGTCCACGGCACCGTCAACGACGTGGCGATGGGGGGAGCGCGCCCTCTTTGGCTTACAGCCGCTTTCATCCTAGAAGAGGGACTGCAAATGGATGTGCTGGAGCGGGTGGTCCGCTCGATGGCGGAGGCGGCCCGGCGGGCCGGGGTGCAGGTGGTGGCGGGCGATACGAAGGTGGTGGAGCGAGGGCATGGGGATGGCCTGTATGTCACCACCACGGGCGTCGGCGTGGTGATGGAGGGGGTGGAGGTGGGGCCAGACCGGGCGCGGCCGGGCGATGTGGTGCTCCTCAGCGGCACCGTGGGCGACCACGGGATCGCCGTCCTCAGCCAGCGAGAGGGGCTGGCCTTTGAGACTGGGCTGGTCTCGGATAGCGCGCCACTGAACGGGTTGGTGGAAACGCTGCTGGAAGCCGCTCCGCATACCCACTGCCTGCGCGATCCCACTCGCGGAGGCCTAGCGGCGGCGCTGAACGAACTAGCCGAAACGTCGAGGGCGGGGATCGAGATCGAGGAGGGAGCAGTGCCGGTGCGTCCGGCGGTGGCGGCGGCCTGCGAGATGCTGGGCTTCGACCCGTTGACGGTCGCCAACGAGGGAAAACTGGTCGCCATCGTCCCCCACGAAGAAGCGGAATCGGCGCTGGAGGCGTTGCGGGCCCATCCCCTGGGGCAAGAGGCGGCTCGGGTCGGCGTCGTCACCGAGGAGCACCCGGGGATGGTCCTGGCCCGCACCCCCATCGGCGGCCGGCGGGTGGTGGACATGCCCCTGGGGGAGCTGCTGCCGCGCATCTGCTGACCTGTTCTTGACCACGGAGATGCGGAAGGCACGGAGTACATTGCGACTTGTAACCTGCAACCTGCAACTCGCATTCTCGTGGAGGAACCTACCCTATGTCCCTGACCCATGCCCTGCTCCTGGGCCTCCTTCAGGGGGCCACCGAGTTCCTGCCCATCAGCAGTTCCGGCCACCTGGTCCTGGTGCCCTGGCTTCTGGGATGGCCCGAGCCGGGCCTGGCCTTCGACGCGCTAGTCCACTGGGGAACGGCGGTCGCCGTGGTGGGCTACTTTTGGCGGGACTGGGTGGGGTTGCTGCGGGGGGTCGGGCGGGCGGTCCGCACCCGCTCCCGGGCCGATCCCGACGCCCGGCTGGCGGGGCTGATCCTCCTGGGCACGCTCCCCGCGGCGTTGGCGGGCTGGTTGTTGGAGGACTTCTTCGAGGGGATGTTCGCCCGGCCCGTCGCTGCCGCCGGCTTCCTGCTGGTCACGGCGGGGGTCCTCACCCTGGCCGAGGGGTCGGGGCGGGCCTCCGTGCCCGCCCGCCTTTCCTGGGCGGATGCTCTGCTGATCGGCCTGGCCCAGGCAGTGGCCATCCTGCCGGGGATCTCCCGCTCGGGGGCGACCATCGCCGCCGGGATGGGCCGGGGACTGGTGCGGGCCTCTGCCGCCCGCTTCAGTTTTCTCCTATCCACTCCCATCATCCTCGGTGCGGGGCTGCTGCAGGTCCTGGACCTGGTGAGCGCCGGTGATCTGGCGGCACAGGCACCTATCCTGGTCGTGGGCTTCCTGACCGCCCTTCTCTCCGGCCTGGCCTGCATCCACTTCCTGCTCCGCTACCTCCAACGCCGTCCCCTCTATCCCTTCGCCCTCTACTGCGCCCTCTTCGGGATCGCCAGCCTGCTTGTTGCCTTTCTCTAAATTAGGGCAATCGCAAATTCCGAAAATGGAACACGAATGCATCAACCAACCTTATCGGCCCTGATCGCCTACTTGCCCGTCCGTCATTCGCGTATTCGTGCCTCATTCGTAGACGGCCTTCGCGCGCTTGTCAACGACGCTTTAGTGGTGTTGAGGTGCCGATGTCCAAATCACACCCTCATTGGTCATTGTTCATTGCCTCATTAGAGTTGTTGCACAATA
>DQUX01000380.1 GCA_015662065.1 Anaerolineales bacterium
CGTCGGGATTGAGCTGGAGGGCGGGGGGAATAGGGAGCAGCCGGTCAATCCGAGAAGCAACGTTCCCGCTGCCAACGCCGACCATCGGCATCGCCACATGCGTCTCCTCTCCCTTATGGACCGTGAGGGGACCTGCCAATCTGTCAATGTCGCTCCCGCATCCGGGCCAGTTCCTCGAACAACGCCCTCTCGCGGTCGCTGAGCCGGGTGGGGACCTGAATGCGGATCACAGCGTACAGGTCGCCCCGGCGGTTGGGGTTCTTGGGATTGGGCATCCCCTCGCCGCGCAGGCGGAAGGTCTTTCCCCCGCCGGTGCCTGCAGGGATTTTGAGCTTCACAGTCCCGTTGAGAGTCTCCACCGGCACCTCGCCGCCCAGGACCGCCGTGTAGAGGTCCACGTCCAGGTCCCGCCACAGATCGTCTCCCTCCTGGCGGAACACCGGATGGGGTCTCACCGTCACGGTGAGGTAGAGGTCGCCGGGGGAACCGCCGGCCCGGCCGGGTTCTCCCTGCCCGGCCAGCCGGATGCGGGAGCCGCTGCGGGCGCCGGGGGGGATCTTGACCGTGACGACGCGGCCGTCGGCCCGCTCCATCCGGCGGGTGGTGCCGTGAAACGCCTCCTCCAGGGAGAGCTCGACCGGCGCTTCTAGGTCCTTCCCTCGGCGGGGCCGCCGGCGGGCGGTGCGTGTTCCTCCCAGGCCGAAGAGGGCGTTCAGCAGGTCGCTGAGGCTCCCCTGGCCGAACAACTCATCCAGGTCCACATACTGGACCTGGGGGCCGGTCTGGCCGAACCACTGCCGGGCGAAGTCCTCGAACCCGCCGGGCGCGCCCCGCGCCTGCTGCCATTGGCTCCAACTGGAGCCCAGTTGGTCGTACTGGCGGCGCTTCTGGGGGTCCGAGAGAACCTCGTAGGCCTCGTTGATCTCCTTGAAGCGCTCCTCCGCCCCCTTATCGCCGGGGTTGACATCGGGATGAAATTGGCGGGCCAACCTGCGGTAGGCCCGCTTGATCTCTTCCTGGCTTGCGTTGCGTTCGACGCCTAGAATCCGGTAGTAGTCCTTGTACTCCATACGTCCCGTCCCACCCACCTGCTTCACTTTCATTGTACCTCGAAGGGACGGCTTGTCAAGCGGGCGGTGGAATGGCTTCGAACACCCTCGGGCCGGCCTCCTTGCGCATATCCATCTTTAGGGTACAATCTCAAGGCACGGAGGTCATAATGATTAGGGTCATTCATCGGGACAAGGAGTGGGAGCTGGAGGGGCGGATGACAGTCCGCCAGGTCGTGGAGAAGGTGGGGCTGATCCCGGAGACGGTGCTGGCGGTCCGGGATGGCAGGCTGCTGACCGAGGACACCATGCTGGGGCCGGAGGACGAGGTCAAGCTGGTCGCGGTCATCTCGGGTGGGTAGTTGGGGGCCAGCGGTGACCGTGCAGTGGCGAGGCGATCTACCCGATGATGCTCCTGCCGACCATCGGCCTCGGCAAACCGGTGCAGGTCTGGCAGGCCCGGCGGATGACCGACGGCTTTGCGCAGCGGTAGAGGCGCGGTGAGTCGTGTCCCTATCCCGCTCGGAATTGACTGACGTACAGATCGTGGTACTTCCCACCCTGGGCCAGTAACTCCCGGTGGGTTCCCCGCTCGACGATCCGCCCATCCTCGATCACCAGCACCTGGTCTGCATCCTGCACCGTGCTCAGCCGGTGGGCGATGACGAAAGCGGTTCGCCCCGCCAGAAGCTCCCCCAACGCATCCTGGATCTGCCGCTCGGTGCGGGTGTCCACACTAGAGGTGGCCTCGTCCAGGATCAGCATCCGGGGGGCGGCCAGGATCGCCCGGGCGATGGCGATCAACTGCCGCTGGCCGTGGCTCAGCCGAACCCCCTTCTCCCCCATTTCCGTCTCGTACCCCTGGGGGAGCCGCCGGATGAAGTCGTCGGCCCGGGCCAGGCGTGCTGCCTCCCTCACCTCGTCATCCGTGGCATCCAGCCGGCCGTAGCGGATGTTCTCCATCACCGTGCTGGAGAAGAGGAAGGTGTCCTGGGGCACGATCCCGATCTGGCGGCGGAGGCTGGCCTGGGTCACCTCCCGCACGTCGTGCCCGTCCACCCGTACCCCCCCGCCGGTCACATCGTAGAAGCGGGCCAGGAGGTTGGCGATGGTGGTCTTCCCGGCCCCCGTAGGCCCCACCAGCGCCACCGTCTGCCCCGGCTCGGCCGTGAGGCTCACCCCCTTGAGCACCGGCTCGCCGGGCTTGTAGGCGAAGTGGGCCTCGTCGAACTCCACCCGGCCGATCACCGGCGGCAGCTCCACGGCGCCCGGCGCGTCGGTGACCTCCGCCGGGGTGTCCAGCAGGTCGAAGATGCGCTCCGCCCCCGCCAGTGCCGCCTGCAACTGGGCGTAGAGGTTGGCGATGCCCCGCAGCGGCTGGAAGAAGCGGCGGACATAGAAGAGGAACGAGACGATGACGCCGATGGACCCGGCCTCGTTCAGGGCCAGGTACCCGCCGTAGGCGACGACGATGGCCAGGCCGAGGCTGCTCAGCACGTCCAGGGTGGGGGAGAAGGCGGAGGTGATGGACTGAGCGGCGATGTTGGCATCTCGGTTGGCGGCGTTGGCGGCGGCGAACTCCGCCAGGCTCTCCCGCTCCCGGCCAAAGGCCTGCACCACCCGGACGCCGGAGATATTTTCCTCCAGCTCGGCGCTGACCGTCCCCAGGGTCTCCCGGGTGCGGCGGAAAGCGGTCCGGGCTCGGCGGGAGAAGAGGATGGTGGTGACCAGCATCAGGGGGACGGTCGTCAGCGCCGCCAGGGCCAGTCGCCAGTTGAGAGCCAGCATCACCGTCGCGATGCCCATCACCGTCAACAGGCTGCTGGCGAACTGGGTCACGCCGCCGCTGAGGACGGTGTTGATGACCTCGGTGTCGTTGGTCAGGCGGGACATCAGGTCGCCGGCCTCGTTTCGGTCGAAAAAGGAGAGGGAGAGGGATTGGAGGTGGGTGAAGATCTGCTCCCGCAGGTTGTATAGCAGCCGTTGACCGACCAGGACCATCAGGTAGAACTGCCCGGCGGTGGCCCCCCAGTTGAGGAGATAGATCACCAGGAGGAGGAGCATCATAGCCCCCAGCCCCTCCCGCGGGTCGAGGTTGGCGGGGGTGAGGGGCGTAGGCGGAGCGGCTGTTGCCCTCCCCCCTGGACTGATGAAACGGTCCACTGCCAGGCCAATCAGGTAGGGGCCGGCCAGCCGGGTCAGCGTGCCGACGATGACCAGCAGGGAAGCAGCCGACAGATGGCGCCAGAAGGGTCGCAGATAGGCCAACAGCCGGCGGAGCGTCCGCCGGGTGTCTTTTGCCCGCCCCTCGAAGCGGGCGGCACGGCGCATACCCCCGTGGCCGAATATCACGCCACCTCCGCAGGCATCGCCTGTTCCACCACGTCTGGCTCCAACTGGGAGCTGTAGATCTCGGCGTAGAGGGGGCTTTCCTGCAGGAGTTCTTCGTGCGTCCCCCGGGCTATGATCTGTCCCTGGTCTAATACCAGGATCAGGTCGGCCCGCCGCACCGTGGAGATCCGTTGGGCGATGACGAAGCTGGTCCGCCCCTCCATCAGCCCCGCCAGCGCCCGCTCGATCTGCATCTCCGTCTCGAAGTCTACGCTGCTGGTGAAGTCGTCCAGGATCAGGATGCGGGGGTCCATCAGAAGGGCACGGGCGATGGCGATCCGCTGCTTCTGCCCGCCGGAGAGGGTCACGCCCCGCTCCCCCACCTCCGTTTCATACCCATCGGGAAACGAGGTGATGAACTCGTGGGCGGCGGCGGCCTTGGCCGCAGCGACGACCTCCTCCATCGTCGCCTCCGGCCGGCCAAAGCTGATGTTCTCCCGGATGGTGCCGGTGAAGAGGGTGGTCTCCTGGAGGACGATGCCGATCTGCCGCCGCAGGCTCTCCAGGGTGACCTCCCGCACGTCGATGCCGTCGATGGTCACTCTCCCCTCGGTGACGTCGTATAAGCGGGGGATCAGGTTGATGATGGTGGATTTGCCGGAGCCAGTGGCCCCCAAGAGCGCCACCTTCTGCCCCGGCTCGGCGTCGAAGCTGACCTCTTTCAGCACGTCCTCGCCGGATTCGAAGTAGCGGAAGGTGACGTGCTCGAAACCGACGCGCCCCTCGATAGGGGGCATCGGGCGGGCGTCGGGGGCCTCCTTCACCTCTGAGCGGGTGTCCAGGATCTCGAAGACCCGCACGGCGGAGGCGGCGGCCTGGGAGATCATCGCCAGGATCGCGCCCAGCATCATCATCGGGAACATCGTCATCAGCAGGTAGTTGTTGAAAGCCACCAGTTGCCCCACGCTCAGCTGGCCGCCGATGACCTGCAACCCTCCCGCCCAGATGACGACCAGGGTCGCCAGATTGGCGATCAGGAAGATAAGGGGGAACGCCATCGAGATCAGCCGCCCGACCTCTAGGCTCTTCTCGTATAGGAGCCGGTTGGTCTCCCCGAACCGCCGGGCCTCGTGGGGCTCGCGGACAAAGGCCTTGACGACGCGGATGCCAGCCAGGTTCTCCTGGAGGACGGTGTTCAACCGCCCGAGCCGCCGCTGGACCTCGACGAAGAGGGGGCGGGCGCGGCTGGCGAAGAGGGCGAACACCCCCATCGTCAGCGGCGTCAGCACCAGCATGATGAGAGCCAGCTGCCAATCGGTGATGAAGAGGAGGGCCAGGCTGCCGACCATCATCACCAGCGCGCTGAGGAAGTGGATCAGCCCCATGCCGATGAACATCCGCACCCGCTCGACGTCGGAGGTAGCGCGGGTGAGGAGCTGCCCGGTCTGTGCCCGGTCGTGGTAGCTGAAGGAGAGGGATTGGATCTTGGCGTAGAGCCGGTTGCGCAGGTCGTAGGCCACGCTCTGGGAGGCGCGGGCGGAGAGGAAGCCCTGGAGGAAGGTGAAGATGGAGCGGGCCAGAGCGACGCCGACGATGGTGAGACCGGTCCAGATGGCCACCTGAAGTTGGGGGGTGACGATGCCCTGGTCAATGGCCCGCTGGAGGAGGGCCGGGACCGCCAGCCCCGCCCCGCCGGAGATGAGCAGGCTGAGGAAAGCGCCCAGCGCGTCGGCCCAGTAGGGTCTCAGGAAACGGAGTGTACGGAGTAAGGGTCTCATATTTAATATTATGCCAGGGTTGGGGGGAAGTGGCAAGTGGGCAAGTGGCAAGGGCACGCGGTCAGTCTCACGTTGCCGGGTGTTGCACCTAGGATATTGGGCCCAGAACCGAAAAGGAGACAAGGTGGAGGTCGCCGGCGTGGATGGCTTTATGCACCCGCGGATCGGTCAGGACCGCCAGTTCCCGCTCCCGTTCCTCGGCGTAGCCACTCTGAGCGCGCAGGTGGGCATCGGCAAGGCCCGGATGGCACATCAGCTCGCCCAGTCCCTCCGGCAGGTCGGCGATCAGGTCCAGGAGATGTTCCCGGGTGGCCCCAGGGCCATAGAAGGAAAGGATACAACGGTCGGGGGTGGGGACTGCGCTGCGTTCCAGGATGGCGTGGCAGCCGGCGATGACCGCGGGCAAGTCCTCCGGTGAGAGGCGGTGCGCCTCGGCCAGCCGGGTCAGGTCCTTTCGGCCCATCGATTCCCGGGGCCAGGGGTAGCGGATGGGGAGGTGGTACCGCTCGGCCAGCTCCATCAGCACGCGAAAGAGGTGGGGGGAAAGATAGAGGACGTGGTGGTGGCTGTCCAGATGGGTCGGTTCGCCTCCCCACGACCGGAACTGCTCGATCTGGGCTTCCAGCTCTGCTCGCACCTGGTCGGGGTTCAGGTCCTCCAGGCGGGGGACGAGGCGGCGGACGGGGTGGAACCGGCCGTCGGGACCGACCAGGGAGGGTACGTCGCCTGGTGAGAGGAAAGGCTGTCCGGCGGTCAGGTTGAGGTGGATGCCGATCCCCAGATCGGGGGCCTCCGCCCTGGCGCGTCGCACCCCCGCCTCCGCCCCTGGCAGGTTCACCATCGCCGTCGTGCTGGTGACGATGCCGCGCTGATGGGCCTGAAGGATACCCTCGGTCACCCCGGGGGTGCGGCCGAAGTCGTCGGCGTTGACGATGAGGAGACGGTTTTGGCTCACTGGAGGGGATTATACATCGTGTGGGGGCGTTGACAAAACGGCTTGGGTCCCTATAATCGGGAGGTGTTGCCGCGGGCTAAACCCGGCCGCGAGCTGAACCCCGCGGCTGAAAGCGGAACCCCCTTCGGGGCTGAGGGGGGAGCCTGCACCATCTGAGCGCAGCGGCAATATCCTGAGCCTGTCGAAGGGTTCAGCGCCGCGCGATCGGGTCGGGCCGAGCCAAACTATGTCCATTGCCGTCGCCCTCTATCAACACTCGCATGCCTTCGATGCCCTGGCGGATGAATGGCGTGCTCTCCTACGCCGCTCCGTCAGCGACACCCTCTTCCTCACCCCCACCTACAAGCGCGTCTGGTGGCGTCATCTGGGGGAGGGAGATCTGCTCCTTCTGACTGCCCGAGAGGACGGTGACCTGGTCGGCATCGCACCGCTGTTCATCGCCGAACGGGCCAGCGAGGGCCGGGTCCTCCATACCGTCGGTTGTGTGGAGGTATCCGACTATCTGGACTGGATCGCTGCGTCGGGGCGGGAGGAGGAGGTTCTCGGCGCGCTGCTGGACTTCCTGGGTGGCCCTGAAGCGCCCCCTTGGGACCGGATGGACCTCTGCAACATCCACCAAGACTCCCCCACGCTCAGGTTTCTGCCCCCGTTGGCCGAGGCGCGGGGCTGGGGGGTGGAGACGGAGGTGCAGGAGGTCTGCCCGGTGGTGAACCTGCCGGAGACCTGGGAGGAGTATCTGGCCTCTCTGAGGGGCAAGGACCGGCACGAACTGCGGCGGAAGATGCGCCGGGCCGAGGCGATGGAGGGGCTCCGCTGGTATATCGCTGGGCCGGAGGACGACCTGGAGGCCAGGGTGGAGGATTTCCTGGACCTGATGGCGAAGAGCTCGCCCCAGAAGGCGGCGTTTCTGACCCCCGCGATGCGGGCCTTCTTCCGCGACCTGGCTCGGGCGATCTTCGACGCCGGATGGCTCCAACTGGCCTTCCTGGAGGTGCGCGGCCGGAAGTTGGCTTCCTACTTCAACTTCGTCTACAATAACCGGGTGCTGGTCTACAACTCCGGCCTGGATTGGGAGGCTTACCCCCAGTTGGGGGCCGGTATCGTCCTCACCGGCTTGCTGATCCGCCACGCCATTGAGGAGGGGCGAGAGGCCTACGACTTCCTGCGAGGGGACGAGCCGTACAAATACCGCTTTGGCGGCCGGGATGTGACGGTCCATCGTATCCTGGTGAGGCGGGAGGGGTGAGTTGGACGAGATCGTGCTGGAGCATCACTTCGATCTCGCCGACCGGGCACAGGACGAGTTCCCGCTCCTGCCCTTCCGGGTGGGGCCGGGGGTGGGGCGGCTCCACATCTCCTACGAGGTGAGCCGCGTCCTGACCGCCGATAAGGCCGGTTGGGAGGTGGGGAATATCGTGGACATCGGCCTCTTCGACCCGCGGGGGACGGCCTTCCCCGGTGGGCGGGGTTTCCGCGGATGGAGCGGCACCGCCCGACGGACGTTCACCGTCGGTCTCGATGAGGCCACCCCCGGCTACCTCCCCGGCCCCATTCCACCTGGCACCTGGCATGTTCTCCTGGGGTTGTACCAACTGGCCCCGGAGGGGTGCGACGTGCGGATCACGATCCGCCTGGAGCCCGCATCGTCGGGGCGGACCCAGGGGATTGCCCCTCCCACCCTCCCCTGTCC
>DQUX01000230.1 GCA_015662065.1 Anaerolineales bacterium
ATTCACGTTAGTGCCTTTCACCTCCGTTCAGGGCCGCGCCCTGAGCGGAGGCGGCGAAGCCGCCGGAGTCGAAGGGCAGCCAGCGTTGTCCGTACTGCCTACAGGTGGCCTTCGACTTCGTCCTTCGACTCCGTTCGCTTCGCTCACTCCGCTCAGGACTCCGCTCAGGCCGCCCTGTCGGCGAGAAAGCCAAGGTCAGTATTGTGAAACAGCACTAGTTGCCAAGTCGCCTAGTCACCCAGCCACCCAGTCACCCAGTCACCATCAATCCGGCTCGTGCCCCTCGTTGATGATGAGCAGCCCCAGCGAGCGGACGGTCACGAAGGGGACGTATCCCCGGGCCTGGGCGCGGGCGTAGGCGTCGTCGATCTGCTCCGGGACGCGGGTGTAGTCGATGGTCAGCACCAGTTTCCCCGCCGCCACCCACTGATCCAGGACCGCCTCCCGGGCCGCGGTCCACTCTGGCGGGGAGGGGGCGTGGTCACGGGGGTAGCCGTAGTAGAGGTCCTCCACGCCGATGCCGGTGACCGTCTCCAAGTAGTCGGGGAACATCACCCCCAGCTCCTCGGCGTTCTGGGGGAAGACCCCGAAGCCAGGGTGGCGCTCCCGAGCGTACTCGGCGAGACCGATGACGAAATCGGCCATCTCCCGCGCTGCCGTCTCCCGCCCTCGCTCCTCGTAGTACTCGTAGGCGTCCACCCGGTCCAGGTAGACCCCGTCGAAGCCCAGTTCCAGGATGCGATCTAGGTAGCTCTCCGGCGAGCCGTAGATGATGGCCTGCCACTCGGGGTCCCAGTACCGCACCCAGTAGTCGCCAGCCCAATCCGGGTCGGGTTCGTCCAGCCAGGCGGGTGGGTTCTCCATCCACTCCCGCTGCCAGTAGAAGCGGTAGTTCTCCGCCTGTCCGATGCTCATATAGCAGAGGACGATCTTCTCCCCGCCGGGGCTGTGCTTGAGGTTCTCGATCACCTCCCGGCTGCCCCCGGCTGCCCCGATCTGCAGGACCACCAGGTCGTAGGCGGTCTCGCCGATCCGCTCCGGGTCGGCTCGCTGTAATTGGTAGAGGAAATCGTTGACGGCCAGCCAATCCGGCGTGGGGGAAGGCGTGGCACCGGCAGTGCAGGCGACCAGCAACAGAAGAGCCCCACCAACAGCAAACAGGAGTGTTCTCTGTAACATAGGCACCAGTCTCCCGGTCACCCAGTCACCCAATCAGTGGCTCCGGGATGTACTCACCGTGGGCATCCAGCAGCTCATCCACCAGCGCCCACACCTGATCCAGGTCAAGAAGAGCCGAGACGAGCGGGTCGAGCATCGCGGCGTGGTAGAGGTGCTCCCGCCGTCCCTCCAGCACGGCGCGGACGGTCAGTTCCTGCACGCCCACGCTCACCCGGTTGATGGCCGCCAGGTGGGGGGGGAGTTCTCCCACGTAGCAGGGATGCAGGCCGGTCTCGTCCACCACGCAGGGTACCTCCACGCAGCAGCCCTGGGGCAGATTCTCGATGAGGCCAGCGTTCTCCACGTTGCCGTAGATCTTGCGCACCTGGCCCGTCTCCATCGAGTGGATGATCTGCGGGGCGTACTCCGGGCTGGGCTCGATCGGCAGCGGCTTTCCCTCCAGCAGCGCATCGTAGGTCTCCTCGAACTCGCGGGCCAGGCTCTCCAGTTCCTTCAGGTAGAAGCCCACGGGAACCTGGAACCGCTCGATCAGGTCGGGCCGCTTGAGGAAGTAACTGGTGTACTCGGCGTTGTGCATGGAGGATTCAGTGACGAAGTATCCCAGGCGGCGGAACATTTCGAAGCGGACCGGGTCCTGCCGCCAGATCTCAGGCTGCTTTATCGCCTCGCGCAACGCCGGGTAAGCGTCCTGGCCGCTGCGCTCGAAGCGGAGGACCCAGGCCTGGTGGTTGATGCCCGCCCCATCGAAGGAGATCTCCTCGAAGGGAGCGCCGATGTACCCGGCCAATTGGACTGAGGTCCAGTAGATGCTGTGGCAGAGGCCCACCACGGGGACGGAGGTGGCGCGGTAGACCGCCCAAGTGACCATCGACATCGGGTTGGCGTAGTTGAGGAGGATGGCGTTGGGGGAGAGGGATTCCATGTCGCGGGCTATCTCCAGCGCGACCGGGATGGTGCGCGCGGCGCGGGAGATGCCGCCGATGCCCAGTGTATCGCCGATGACTTGGTGGATGCCATAGCGGGCGGGGATCTCGTGGTCCAGCCGGGTGGCTTCCATCCCGCCGACGGCGATGGTGTTGACGACGTAGTCGGCCCCTTCCAGCGCCTCCCGCCGGTCCAGGCTGGCCTGGACGGTGACGCCGGCCCCCAGTTCGCCGGAGATCCAGCGGGCCATCCGCTCCGCCGCGTCCAGCCGGCGGGGGTCGATGTCGTGCAGGGCGATGGCGGAGCCGTGGAGTTCTGGGAAGGAGAGGATCGCGCCGAGGAGCTCCTTGGTGAAGACCACGCTCCCGGCGCCGATGAAGGTGATCTTAGGCATCGTCTCCTCCTATTTGAATCCCGTCAGAGCGATCCCCTTCACGATCCAGCGCTGGAAGAAGAAGTAGACGAACAGGATGGGAATCACGATCAACACCGTCGCGGCCATCACGATGTTGGGCCGGGTGGTGTGCTGCGTCGAGTACCACGTGAGGATGATGGGCAGCGTTCGCCGCTCCAGCCGGGTGATGACCACCATCGGCCACAAGTAGGCGTTCCAGTTGCCCATAAAGCTGAGGGTCCCCAGGGTCGCCAGGGCCGGCCCCAGTTGCGGCAGCACGATACGCCAGTAGATCTGCCACTCCGACGCGCCGTCTATCCGTGCCGCGTCCAGCAACTCGTTGGGCAGCGTCTCGATAAACTGCCGCAGCATGAAGATGCCGAAGGCGTCCAGAGCGCTGAACACGATCAGGCCCCAGAGCGTGTTGAGCAGGCCGACCTTCGCCAGGATCAGGTAGCCGGGGATCATCGTCATCTGGCCGGGGATCATCATCGTCAGCAGGAACCAGCCGAAGAGCAATCGCTTGCCACGGAACTCGTACTTGGCGAAGAGGAAACCGAGGAGGGAACTAGTGAAGAGGGTGGTGATCACGTTAGTGATGGTGACAAAGGCGCTGTTGCCGTAGAAGCGCAGCAGCGGAAGCCGCGGATCCTGCACAATGGTCCGGTAGTTGTCCAGCGTGGGGTTCTCGGGCCAGAAGGTGGGGGGGGTCTGAATGATCTCCGTGGCGGTCTTGAAGGAGCCGAGGATCATCCATGCGAAGGGCGTCAGCGTCACCGAGAGCCCCAGTATCAGCAGGAAATAGACCAGGAAGTGTCCCACATGCCGAACCCTGGGCAGCCGCCAGCTCCGATGGGTGGCTTTCACAGATGTACGGGCAATTGTCGCCATCTTAGTACTCCCATTCGGTGCGCAACAGCCGCATCTGGACCAGCGTGACGATCATCACGATGACGACCAGTACGAAGGAGACAGCAGCAGCCCAGCCCATACGCTGGTAGCGAAAGGCATTGTCGTAGATGTCGAGCACCAGGACGCGGGTCTGGTGGTTGGGGCCTCCGTCGGTCATCACCTGGATGATGTCGAAGACCTGGAACGAGGAGAGCATCGTCATCACGCAGACGAAAAGAAGAGTTGGGCGCAGCAGCGGTATCGTCACTCTGGTGAAGACCTGCCAGCCGTTGGCCCCGTCGATCATCGCTGCTTCCTTGAACTCCCTGGGGATGCTTTGGAGGGCAGCGATGAAGATCACCAGGTTGTACCCGTAGTCCTGCCACAGGTAGGCCCCGATGACGGCCCACATCGCCACCGACACCCCCAGGAACTCGGCTCGCGGGTCGGAGAGCCAGGAGATGGGGGTGCCGCCAAGCAGCCTGATGATGGCGTTGAGAAGCCCCTGCTGGGGGTCGTAGAGATAGCCCCACATCATCGCCACGCCCACCGAGGAGGTGACGACCGGCAGGAAGTAGATGGCGCGGAAGGCGATCTTCAGCCGACTCCGCACCGATTCGATGAGGGCGGCCAGGGGCAGCGTGATCGCCAGGTTGAGGGGGAGAACGGCGAAGGCGAAGATAAGGGTGTTTTTCAGGCTGGTGCGGAACAGACGTGCCTCCAGCGATACCCCGCTGATCATGTTGCGGAAGTGTTCCAGGCCAACGAAGGGGTTGCTCCCACCCAGGCCCAAGATCGATCCGCCGGCGCGTCCGGGGCTGTACTTGAAGAACATCAACACCATAGCCCAGCCGATGGTGAGAACCCCTATGCTGCCGTACAGGATCATCGGGACCGTGACGCCGAGGACGAAACGGTGCTGCGCGACCGCGAGCCCACCGCGCCGCTTCTTCGGATTGGAGGCCTGTGCGCTCATTGCCGCTCCTTTCCCTGGGAAAGGTGCCTGGCACCTCAAAGGTGCCAGGCACCTCCCTAATGCCACTACTCGAAGGTGGCGTTGGCTTCGGCGTCTATCATCTCCAGAGCCTCATCCACCGTCTCCACTCCCTGCAGCACATTCAGGATGTGTGGGTAGAGGATCTCGTACATCACCAGGTCGCGGTCCGGCATGCTACCCAGGTGCCTCCCGTAGGGGAGTTGTTCCAGTTCCCTGGCAACCCACGGCATCGCCTCCAGCACCGCGTCTGACTCGGCCACCTCGGGGATGGCCGGGAGCGTGCTGCTGGTGATGTTCCACTGGGCAGCGTTGTCGGGGTTGGCGGCCACGAACTTGACGAAGTCCCAGGCCACGTCCTGGTGCGCGCTGTTGGGGGAGACGACCAGGCCCCAACCGGAGTCGGCAGCGAAGAGCGGGTCGCCCTGGATGGGCGGCAGGGTCAGGTAATCCCACTCGTACTCGAAGTCCGGGAAGTCGTACAGCCCCATCGAGATCGCCCACGGGCCGATGTAGCCGATGGCTACCCGGCCCTCGAAGAAGGCGTCGCCGACCCAGTTCTCGGCGTCCTCGAACAGCACCGGGTCTGAAACGCCCATCTCTATGGCGTCCACCATCCACTGCAACTGCGCCCTGGCCTCCGGCGTGTTGAAGGTGAAGCCGGTGCGGTCGGCGTTCCAGTAGTCGCCACCGCGCTGGAGAATGCCGGCCAGGAACGAGAAGACGGCGGCGTCGGAGGAGGCGAAGTGGAAGCCGGACACCGTCATCACGCCAGCCTCGTCGTACTGGACCAGGGCCAGGGCATCCTCCAGCACATCGTCTATCGTCTCCCACTCCGGCGGATACGTGAGGCCGGCCTCCTCGAACATGGTCTTGTTGACCAGCACGCCGCCGTATTCGATGTTGAACTCCTGGGGCAAGCCATACAGCACGCCGTCGACGATGAAGCCGCCGATGGGGGCAGCGTAGTAGAGGGCCTCGGCCTCCGCCACGGTCATCACGTCCTCGGGGACCGGGGCCAGCCGCTCGGCGTACTCGGCGGTCCAGGTGCCGAACAACTGGATGATGTCGGCCTCCTCACCCGCCGGCATAGCCGTCGCCAGGGTCTGGATGTAGGTATCGTACTCGAAGGTCTCCAGGGTGATCTCGACGTTCGGATGGGCTTCCTGGTAGGCTGCGATCAGGGCCTCGTACCCCTCGTTGAAGGTCGGGTTCTGGTGGGTCCACAGCCGCAGGCTGATCGGTCCCACCTCGACCTCCTCTACACCGGGCTCCTCTGTGGGAGGGGCAGGTGCTTCGGTTGCGGGCGGGCCGCAGGCGGCCAGGCCCAGGGCCAGCAGCAGGACAAGCCCGCTCAGAAGTATTTTCCTTGCCATTTCTTCCCTCCTCTTAGGTTAACTCACTTCAAATCGCGCGGTCCGGGTATTCCCAAATTTG
>DQUX01000113.1 GCA_015662065.1 Anaerolineales bacterium
CCGCTCCCCGAGCCACAGCAGGAGCTCCTTTCACAGGAGATCCCCTTAGACAAGAAGGAGCCCACCCCAAGTGACCTGGAAGAGGTCGAAGAACTGGATCTCACTATGCCGGTAGCGGGGCCGGACGCGGTCGAGGACCCGGTCCGTATGTACCTGCGGGAGATCGGCCGGGTCGCTCTCCTGGAACCCCACCAGGAGATGTGGCTCTGCACCGTCCGCGAAGCCGCCGCGATCTTGAACGCCGTCCGGTCCCAATTGTACACACGGCCGGACCATCCTCCCACCCACGTCGAGGTATGGCTTCAACTGGTGCGCGAGGTGCAGGCCCTCTGGCGCAATATCCAGAAACTGTGCAAGAGCCACACCGCCCCGCCGCCCGACCTGGGGGCCGTGCTGGACGAGGCCAGCGCCCTGCGCCGTACCCGTATGCCCGCCGCTCAATCCTACCTCTACGGCTATCTGGAGCAGGGGAACGTCTCCCAGGACTCTCAGTGGGCAGAGTTGACGCGGATGCTCCTGGAGATGCTGATGTACTTCTACCTGCTGCCCGACTCCACCCTGGAGTTCTACCAACAGACGTGGAAACGGCGGGGTCGCCTGCCGGGTATCAGGGCCTTGCGCAACCGCGCGCCCAGCGAGGAGGTGCTGGAGGCCAGTTGGGCCGACGTGGACGACCGGGCCGCCGAGGCCCAGCAGAAGCTGATCCAGGCCAACCTGCGGCTGGTCGTCAACGTGGCCAAGCGGTACATCGGCCGGGGCATCTCCTTCCTGGACCTGATCCAAGAAGGGAACATCGGCCTGCTCCGGGCCGTACAGAAGTTCGAGCACACTAAGGGATTCAAGTTCTCCACCTACGCCACCTGGTGGATCCGCCAGGCCATCAGCCGCGCCATCGCCGACCAATCCCGCACCATCCGCATTCCCGTACACATGGTGGACACCATCAACCGCCTGACCCGGATCCGGCGGCAGTTGACCCAGGAGTATGGCCGCACGCCGACGCCGGAGGAGCTGGCGCTGGAGATGGACTTCCTGGAGGAGCCGGACGCGGAGGCGATCCGAAAGGCTATGGCAACCGGGGAGTCGCTCCCACCGGTCCTCAAGCGGCGACTGCGTCGGGCCGCCACCAAAGTGCGAAGGATCATGCGCATCTCCCAGGAGCCGATGTCCCTGGAAATGCCGGTGGGAGAGGAGGAGAGCAGCCAACTGGGGGATTTCATCGAGGACGAGACGATCCTGGCCCCCGACGCAGCGACCTCCCAGCTCCTGCTGCAGGAGCAGATCCACAGCGTGTTGGACGCCCTGAGTGAGCGGGAACGAGCCGTGCTGGAGATGCGGTACGGTCTAAGCGACGGCCGACCGCACACGCTGGAGGAGGTGGGCAAGGCCTTCGGCGTGACGCGCGAGCGGATCCGTCAGATCGAGGCCAAGGCCCTGCGGAAACTCCGCCACCCTGGACGGAGTCGGAAACTGCGGGATTTCCTGGGGTAAGGGGGCAACGTCACTCGGCGTGCAGAAGAAACACGGCCGGCTGCCATCCCTGGGGGGACAGCTCTTGAATGAAGGGCTGTATCTGACAGGAGAGAGAACAACCGTCGGGGGTGCAGAAACGCTTCTCGGCTCCATCCTCCAGCGTTATCCGCTCCACTCGAAGCCCCTCCTCGCCGAGCCTGAATCGTTCGATCACCGCCTCCATCCACCAGCCATCCTCTTCATCATATACCACCAGCAGCCGCACGGGGAGCACCGACGGCCAACCACCTATCAACCGCTTGAGCAGGTGCACGATCAGTAGGGGCAACGCCCGGGTTTCCTGCCAGTCGACAGGGATGTGCTCATACGCCAGCCTCAGTTCCCGCTGAATCTTGGCCCGCTCCAACAACGTGGGCCGCTTCCCCCGGCGCAGATCCACCACCAGGTCTACAGACCGGCTGTAAGCCGCCTCGACCAGACAGTACTCAAGAAGCGGGCAGGGGGCAGCGGGGGCCTGCAACACGTGCAACACAGACTCCCGTCCCGCCGGAGAGGCGGCACGGGGTTTAGAGGGGAAGCCCTGCTCACTCTGTTCGGCAGAATTCATCCGCACCCCCTACGGGCGGCCTTACCCGCTCCTGCTCCCCTCGCCGGCGCAACGACAGGGGCTGGCCAGAGAATTAACTCAGGTGACAGTCACCTCCGCTCTGCCGGTGAGCAAGACGCTCCAGGAGCCATAGCCCGCCATCTTTTGCGCACTTTCCGGGCCGAAAA
>DQUX01000252.1 GCA_015662065.1 Anaerolineales bacterium
CCCCTACCCCTCTCCCCTCCACAGCAAAGTCGCAACCGCTGTTAGCTCTACCCCTCCCCATCCATCCCGCCCCGCCCATCGCCGGGAAGAAGGGGAGGGGGACGCCGGGCGCAGCCCGGCGGAGGGTGGGGGTGAGGTCACCCCTCCAACTTCCTCACCCTTCCCCTCACCGCCGCCACCTCCCGCTCCAGAATCCGCCGCAGGATCGCGACGGAACAGGCATAGGTGGCGTCCATCCCGAAATAGGAAAGGTGCTCCGCTAGCGTCTGCCCCCGCGTGAAGGGGGTGTCGGAGGCGTAATGGAGGATGCCGATCTCGAAGGGAGCCCGGTAGAGGTTGACGATCTCGTCCACCGGATACCGCTTGGGCCGGATGGCCTCGTAGACAGCGGAGAGATACGGCCCTGCCTCCATCTCGATGTCGGTGAACCCCTCCCGGTAGAAGACATCCATATATTGCCGGTTCTGCAGGAAGGTCCCCCGCACGCTGATGGCCTTCTGGTTATCCAGCACCGTGCCGTAGACCAGGTAGGGCCGCACGTCGGCTGCGGTGAAGGCGTTGAGGAAGAGGTAGGTGTTCTGGGAATGCTCGTCGTGGATGACGCCGGGGATCATCACATCCCCCACGCGACCGTTGAGGGTGGCCGCTTTCCCCAGGACGTAGAGCCCGCGCAACGTGCCCGCCCCCGTCGCCACCTCCGCCAGAATCCGGTAGGCCGCCACCCCCAGAGGATAGTCGATGTTCAGGATCAGAGCATCCGAATCGCGCAAGAGTTCCAGCCCCTCTACCCGCACCCGGGGGTCAAGCCACTCTGGCCGCAGCGCGCATAGCTCGATCACCTGGGCGCCCACGTCCAGGTAGTGCAGGCTCTCCACGTGCCAGATACCGCAGGTGCGCATCTCCTCCCCGCACGCCCGGGCGACCGCCTGTCCCTGGGGGGTGCGGGTATACCTCTTGAGCACGTAATAGAGGAAGTTCTCCCAACTGCTGGGTACCTCCTCCTGCAGGATGGCCTGGTATTCCGCCCATAGGCCGGGGTCCCCTCTGCCCTCGACGAAGTGGATCAACTCCCCCTCCCGCCGGAGGGCACACCCGGAGAGCAGGTTCACCAGGCTGTGGGTGTTACTGGAGATGAAGTAAACCACCCGCTCGGCCAGCGGCGTGGGGACGCTCTCGGCGATATGCTCCCACCAGCGCCGGGCGGCCCGGCGATAGTCCACGTAGGAAGCGGAGAGGAGCCGCACCCCGAACCGTTTCTCCCGACGCGCCATCGACAGCAGCGTGGGGACAAACCTCCCCCCCCAGACCGCCTCCAGCAGGGCCAGGTCCGCTTCAGAAAGCCCCAGGAGCTGCCGGAGTTCCTCCCGCAGCGGCTCATCCACTTCGGCCCGGCCCTTGGCACAGGCCGCCAGCCGCTCCACCACCGGCGCGTCGTGGAGCCGCAGGTGGATCTTGTTCCACTCGATCTGGTAGGCGGTGAGGGTGGGGATCAGATCGTCAATATCGGACCGGCTGGCGATGAAGGCAGCCAGTGTCTCAATGCCATCGAAGCACATCCGCCGGCGGCGGCCCGGCGCAGCCACCGGCTCCCATCGGTCCACGTCCGCATACCCCCCGTCGCGAAACGCCTGCTCGGAGGGACTCATCACCACCAGCCGCACCTGGAGGATACACGGAGGCAGCCGCAGGCTGGCGTAGACCAGCGCGTCCATATCCGTCTCCGGCTCCCCGGCCTTGACGTGGAGGGCCGACTGCATCCGGGCGTGGCTCTCCACCAGCGACCGGATCTGCACCTCATCGGTAGTGCGCAACAGCGAATAATAGGTGCGCTGGTAGAGTTCGATCTCCTCACTGCCCGTGCTAGGCACTGTTCGTTCCATTCACTTCTCCAAGTAAAGTAGCGCTGACACCCAATGGAAGGACCATCGCCGTCTCAGGTTCTACGCTTCAGGTTCCAGCCAGCGTCTGAACTCCTCCACGAGCTTTCTCAGCTCCGCCATACTCCTGGCGACCCCACTCACTCGTTTATTCGCTCCCCATTCGTCTACCCGCTCCCCGTTCGCTCAATCGCCCGCACGATCTTATAGTACCCCGTACACCGGCACAGATTCCCCGCGATCCCCTGCAGGATCTGCTCCCGGGTGGGATGGGGGATCTCCTCCAACAGCTTAGCCCCGGCCATGATGAAGCCGGGGATACAGTAGCCGCACTGGACCGCCCCCTCTTCGATGAAGGCCTGCTGGAGGGGGTGGAGGCCCTCACCCCCACCCTCTCCCCCCCGGGGCGAAGCCTGGCGGGGGATGAGGTCCGCCAACCCCTCAATCGTCACAATGCGCACCCCATGCGCGCGGGGGGCCGGGACCAGGCAGGAGAGCACCGCGATCCCATCCATCCAGACAGTGCAGGCCCCGCACTCCCCTTCGCCGCACCCCTCCTTGGTGCCCGTCAGCCCCAGGTCCTCCCGCAGCATCCGCAGCAGAGTCTTGCCGTTGGCCCCGCGGACCACCCGGTTCTTACCGTTGACGTTGCACTCGATGGGCTCATCCCCCTCCACGGTGTGGCGGACGGTCTTGCCCGCCAGCCGGGGGAAGCGCCCGTCGGTGCGGCCCCACAGGTAGGGACGCTGGTGAGACCGTGTGTAAGGGCGCGATCCAATTGCGCCCTTGCCTGCGCCCCCACTGGCGATCATCCGCAGCGCCCGTCGCACCAACACCCGCACCATCCGGCGGCGGTAATCCGCCCCGGCCCGGATGTCATCGATGGGGACAGCAGCCTCCGCCGCCAGGTCCGCCGCCCGCTCCACCTGCTCCTCCGTGAGCGGCCCGCCCACCAGTACCCCCTCCGCCTCCGGCGCCCGGACGACCGTGGGGGCTACACTGCCCAAGGCGATGCGGGCGCGGGTGATCACCCCATCCTCAAAACGCAGGACCACCGCCGCGTTCACCAGCGAGATCGCCAGCGCCCGCCGCAGCCCCAGCTTCAGGAAAACCCCCTGCTCGTTGGAGGCCATCACCGGCACCCGCACCTCCACCAACATCTCGTCGGGGGCCATATCTACCCGCCGGACCCCCTGATAGAACTCGGGGAAGGCGAGGATGCGCCGCCCCCGCACCGACTGTAGCACGACCGTCGCCCCCAGCGCCCAGAGGGGGGGGATGGTATCGTTGGCAGGAGACGCGGTGATCAGGTTACCCCCCAGCGTGCCCCGGTTGCGGATGGCCGGCCCCCCCACGCTCCAGGCCGCCTGGGCCAGCGGGAAGGCCCGCTCCGCCACCGGCTGCGAGGCGACCAGTCGGTTGTGGGTGACCAACGGCCCCAGCCGGAGGGTATCTTCCTCCAAACCGATCCCATCCAGCCCCGGCACCCGGCTGACGTCGATCAGGACCGGCGCCCGGCGAACCCCCTGCCGCAGCTCGACCAGCAGGTCGGTGCCGCCAGCGATGAGGCAGGCCTCCGGCCTATGCTCGGCCAGCAGGCGCAGGGTCTCTTCCACGGATGTCGGCGTGTAGTAGGTCTGCCAGAAGGCCACAGCACTCCTCCAAAGAGACAAAAGTCCGGGGGACGACCACCCCTCCAACCACCCTGAGTATACTCTTTTTGATGCGGTTGAGCA
>DQUX01000367.1 GCA_015662065.1 Anaerolineales bacterium
ATTCACGTTAGTGCCTTTCACCTCCGTTCAGGGCCGCGCCCTGAGCGGAGGCGGCGAAGCCGCCGGAGTCGAAGGGCAGCCAGCGTTGTCCGTACCGCCTGCAGGTGGCCTTCGACTTCGTCCTTCGACTCCGTTCGCTTCGCCCACTCCGCTCAGGCCACCCTGTCGGCGAGAAAGCCAAGGTCAGTATTGTGAGACAGCATTAAGGAGAAGCCAATGGACCCTATCCCCCTGCTAGCTGATAAGCGCATCCTCCTCGGCGTCACGGGAGGGATCGCCGCTTACAAGGCCTGTGCCCTGGCCAGCCGCCTGACCCAGGCCGGGGCGCAGGTGGACGGGGTGATGACGGAAGCGGCGACCCACTTTGTCGGGCCTCTCACCCTCCAGGCCCTCACCGGCCGCCCCGTCTACACCGACCTGTGGACCGCGCCGGGGGAGGGGCTGCCCACCCACATCGCCCACGTGGGGTTGGCCCACGCCGCCGATCTCCTGGTCATCGCCCCCGCCACCGCCAACACTCTGGCCAAACTGGCCCACGGCATCGCCGACAACCTCCTCACCACCCTGGCCCTGGCCGCCACCTGCCCGATGCTGCTGGCTCCGGCGATGGACGCCGGGATGTGGTCCCACCCGGCCACCCAGGCCAACGTCGCCATGCTCCGGGAACGGGGGGCGCACTTCGCCGGGCCGGTCCTCGGGCGGATGGCCTCAGGGCTTGTAGGGGAGGGCCGGATGATGGAGCCGGACCGGATCCTGGGCCACATTCGGTGGGTATTGGGGCGGGAGGGGCCTCTGCGCGGTCGGCGGGTCGTGGTGACCGCCGGCCCCACCCGGGAGTTCCTCGACCCGGTCCGCTTCCTCTCCAACCCCTCCTCCGGCCGGCAGGGGTATGCGCTGGCCCAGGCGGCGTTGGACCGGGGGGCGGCGGTCGCCCTCATCAGCGGTCCGACGCCCCTCCCCACCCCGGTGGGGGCGGAACGGGTGGACGTCACCACCGCCGAGGAGATGTGCGAGGCGGTGTTGGCCGCCGTGGAGGGGGCCGACACGCTCCTGATGGCCGCTGCCGTGGCCGACTACCGGCCCGCCGAGGCCGCTGCGCAGAAGATCAAGAAGGGGAAGGAGGAACCAACCCTGCGCCTGGCTCGCACGCCGGACGTGCTCGCCGCCGTCGCCGAGCAACGGGCCGCGTCCGGCTTCCCCCGCGTGGTGGTCGGCTTCGCCGCCGAGAGCCAGGACCTGGTGGAAAACGCCCGCGCCAAACTGACGGCCAAGCGCCTGGACCTGATCGTCGCCAACGACATCACCGCTCCCGACGCGGGCTTCGGCGCAGCGACCAACCGGGTGACCATCTTGGACCCGGGGGGAGGCGTGGAGGAGCTGGGGTTGATGAGCAAGGCGGCGGTGGCGGAGGCGGTGCTGGATCGAGTCGTGAGGCTACTACACCAGAAGCCCCTCGTTTGACTTCCTCTCCTTTCCCGATATAATTTTTATTGCCACACAGTCTCCCACTGCCCTGAGGAAAGGAGGATCACTGTGCGCAGGCTGCTCCGCCTCCTGCTGGTTCTGTTGGTGGTCGTGCTGATCGTCGGGCTGGCCGGCTTTGGCTACGGGTTCGCCACGACGCGGCGGGCCTGGCCCCAGACCGACGGGAGGGTACAGGTGACAGGCCTCCAGGCCCCCGTCACCGTCATCCGTGACCGCTGGGGCATCCCCCACATCTACGCCCCCAACCCCCACGACCTCTTCTTCGCCCAGGGGTACGTCCACGCCCAGGACCGCTTCTGGCAGATGGAGTTCTGGCGACGGATCGGCTCCGGGCGGCTGGCGGAGGTCCTGGGCGAGGAGGCCCTGGATCGAGACCGGTTCATCCGCACCGTCGGCTGGCACCGCACCGCCGCCCAGGAGTTGGCGCAACTGGACCCAGAGGTGCGCGCCGCGCTGGAGGCCTACGCCGAGGGGGTCAACGCCTATATCTCCACCCACCGGGGCCGCCTGGGGCTGGAGTTCACCCTCCTGGGCCTCACCGGCGTGACGTTCGAGCCGGAGCCCTGGACCCCCCTCAACACCCTCACCTGGGCCAAGGTGATGGCCTGGGACCTGAGAAGCAATATGGACGACGAACTGCTACGCGCCCACATCGCCGCCCGGCTGGGGGCAGACGCCGTGGAGGTGTTGGTGCCCCCCTACCCGGACGACTACCCGGTCATCGTCCCCCATCCACTCACAGAGGCGACGCTGAAGGCAGTGCCCGAGGCTGCCCTATCTACCTGCGTCCTGGGGGAGGGGGACGACATTGGAAGCAACAGTTGGACCATCGCCGGGAGCCGCACCGAGACGGGGATGCCGCTGCTCGCCGACGACCCTCACCTCTCCATCCAGATGCCCTCCATCTGGTACGAGATCGGCCTTCACTGCGATCCGGTCGGCCCCGAGTGCCCCTACAACGTCGTCGGCGCCTCCTTCGCCAGCACTCCCGGCGTCATCATCGGCCACAACGACCACATCGCCTGGGGGGTGACCAACCTGGGACCGGATGTGCAGGACCTGTTCATCGAGCGGGTCAACCCCGAGAACCCCAACCAGTACGAGTACCAGGGGGAGTGGGTGGATATGGAGATCGTCCGCGAGGAGATCCGGGTCGCCGGGCGGGAGGAGCCGGAGGTCCTCTTCGTCCGCATCACCCGCCACGGCCCCATCATCAACGACGTCGTCGGCGGCACGGAGGAGGAATGGTCCTTCGGCTGGCAGCCGTTGGCTCTCTCCTGGACTGCCCTCCAGCCCGGCACGCTGATGAGGAGCGTCCTGCTGCTGGATAAGGCCACCAACTGGGAGGAGTTCCGCGAGGCGCTATCCTACTGGGACGTGCCCAGCCAGAACTTCGTCTACGCCGACGTGGAGGGAAACATCGGCTATCAGGCCCCCGGCCGCATCCCCATCCGCGCCGCCGGCGATGGCTCGATGCCGGTGCCCGGCTGGACCGGGGAGTACGAGTGGGTGGACTACATCCCCTTCGACGAGCTGCCCCGCGCCTTCAACCCGCCGGAGGGGTACATCGTCACCGCCAACAACGCCGTGGTGGGGCCGGATTACCCCTATTTCCTCTCGATGGACTGGGCCCCGGGCTACCGCGCCCGACGGATCGTGGAGCCGATCGAGGCGGAGCCCTCCCTCTCACTGGAGGACCTGCAGGCGATCCAGGGGGATTCCAGCCCGGCCTGGGCTCAAGAGGTCCTCCCTTACCTCCGCCCCCTCTCCACTGACGATCCCCGGCTGGCCCAGGCTCTGGACCTGCTGCGGGCGTGGGACGGACGGGCGGTGCGGGACAGCGGTGGAGCCGCTCTCTTCGAGGCCTTCCGGGTCCACCTGATCGGCGACACCTTCGGCGACGAGCTGGGGGAGCGACTCCTCCGCCGGGCCCACAGCACCGTCCAGGTGGCGTTGGTGAACATCCTGCCGGACCCCACCTCTTCTTGGTTCGACGACGTGACCACCCCTGAGGTGGAGGACCGCGACCAGATCCTCCTGCGGGCGCTGGAGGGAGCCGTGGAGGAACTGACCGAGAGCCTGGGGCCGGATATGGCCCGCTGGCGCTGGGGGGACCTCCACGTCGCCACCTTTGAGAACCAGAGCCTGGGCCAGTCCGGCATCGCGCTCATCGAGGCCCTCTTCAACCGGGGGCCGGTCCCGGTCGATGGCGCCATCGCCACCGTTAACAACACCGGCTACAGCACGAACGAGCCGTATGCTGTGAGGACCGTCCCCTCCTACCGACAGATCGTCGACCTAGCCGACTTCTCCCGCTCGGTCTCGATGCACACCACCGGCCAGTCCGGCCACCCCTTCCATCGCCACTACGACGATATGATCGATCCGTGGCGGAACATCCAGTACCATCCGATGCTCTGGGACCGGGCGGACGTGGAGGCGGCAGCGGAGGGGGTGCTGGTGCTGGAACCGTAGGGGCGCCCGGTTTCAGATCAGGCCCAGCTCCTTCGCCCGCAACGCTGCCTGGGTCCGATCCTGCACGCCCAGCTTCTGCAGGATCGCGGTGACGTAGTTCTTCACCGTCCCCCCGGCCAGGGGCAATCGCGCCCCGATCTCTCGGTTGGTCAGCCCCCGGGCCAGCAGTTACAGGACCTCCTGCTCCCGTTCCGAGAGGGGCTCGGGCAATCCCTCCCCTGTCGGGCGGGCG
>DQUX01000129.1 GCA_015662065.1 Anaerolineales bacterium
ACACGCAGATACTAACTTTGCCAAACCTGGGTGGTCTGCCTCTCCAGTGTTCTTAATTCGTAGTGACGGCTTTAGCCGTTCCAAAGGGGCAAGAGCGGCTGAAGCCGCTACTACGAACCCGCATCTTGACCTCTCTGGCAGGCCAAAGCGTTGGGGCGCAGGCCACTGCCGGGTCTGTCGTTGCTTCGGTCCTGCGGTAGCGCCGGAATCCCCCTCCGGCGTTACTTCGAGGACGGTGTTGCGCTCAGGTGGAGAAGGTGATAAAATGAAAAATGCGATGCGCGGGATGATTCTGTTGACGGTTCTGGCCCTGTTCGCCGAGTGTGCCGCTCCTGCCTCCCCACCGCCTTCGACACCGACCCTGCCAACACCGACGGTGCCCGGCGACGAGGCCCTCTATGCCCAACTTAGGGAGCGGATGGTGATCGAGACAATTCGAGCCCGAGGGATCACCGACGAGAGGGTGCTGAAGGCGATGCGGACTGTCCCTCGCCACCTCTTCGTGCCGGAAACGGAGCGGGGCCACGCCTACGGTGATTACCCCCTCCCCATCGGCTTCGGCCAGACGATCTCCCAACCCTACATCGTCGCGCTGATGACGGAGCTTCTGGAGCTGGAGCCGGGGGACAAGGTGCTGGAGGTCGGCACGGGGTCCGGCTACCAGGCTGCCATCCTGGCCTCCATCCCGGAGATCGAGGTCTATTCCGTCGAGATCATCCCCGAGCTGGCCCAGATTGCCAGAGAGCGGCTCCAGCAGTTGGGATATTCGGTCCATTGCAAGGAGGGAGACGGTTACTACGGTTGGGAGGAGCACGCCCCCTTCGACGCCATCATCGTCACCGCCGCTCCCGACCACGTCCCCCCACCGCTGGTGGCCCAGCTGGCGGAGGGCGGCCGGATGGTGATCCCCGTCGGTCCGCCGGGGGGCTATCAGACCCTGTGGAAGTTCGTCAAGGAGGCGGGAGGGGAGCTGAGGGCCTATAATATGGGTGGGGTGGCCTTCGTCCCCCTCACCGGGCCGGGGGCGGAGGAGCACCGGCACGAGGGGGGATACGAATGGCCCACGCCGTGGTGACCCAGGCCCCCAGGTAGCAGGCCGCTCCCAACAACAGCACCGCTCCGAAGCCCCAGGAGAGGGCGGCCAGCGCCGCCAGAACGGAAGCCACCACCGACAGGGCCCCGTTGACCCCCCAGGCCCACGCCGTCAGGTCGGGGCTCCTTTCCTGCAACAAGGCCAGGATGCGGGGGAAGGGGATCCCCATCAGGGTGGCCAGGGGGGCCAGGCTGCCTACCGTCACCGCCAGCCGTCCCCAGAGGGGGAGCCCCAGGAGCGGGCCGGAGAGGAGGGGCAGCCCCGCCCGGTAGACGAGCACCATCCCCACCAGCGCTGCCATCGCCGGCCCCGGCCGCACCCGCTTCGAGAGCAGGCTCCCCAGCCCGGAGAAGAGCAGAAGCGTCCCCAGCACTGTCGCCATTGCGTAGGCGGGATGGCCCAGAAAGAGGATGAATCGCTGCAGCAGCGGGATTTCCACGAGCAGGTAGGCCAATCCCAGGAAGCCGAAGGGGGAGAGCCCGGCGAAGGTCTCTAATCCATACAGGGCCGCCCGGGTCGGACGCCGCCCGGCCAGAGGCAGGAGGACCAGGAGGCTGGCGGCGGCGGCCGCCACCCCCAGCAGCCCCAGGAGCACCAGGTATCCCGCCCCACCGAAGGGCTGCCAGACGTGGCCCGCCATCGCCAGCACCTCCCCCACCTGTCGCCAGCGGAAGAAGTGGCCGAAGAAGGGCCGATCGTCGGTGGGTGGGGCCACATCGTACGGGTAGGCCGTCAGCCATCCGTCGCGGTCTGCCGATCCCAGGAGCCCGGTGAAGGCCCGGTAGTAGTCGGGGGAGGGCAGCACGTTGAACCGGTTGACCTCCTCGGGGCGGATGGTCGGCGCATAGACCAGGTCGAAGAAGCCGGCGGCGGCGAACGTTCGCACCTGGTCCACCTCCTGGGGGGTGAAAGGGCCTCTCCGGGCCAGGACCAGCATCTGGTTGTAGCTGCGCAGCGCGATCAGGCTTTGGGCCGGATCGCCCCCCGTGCGTTCCACCGCCTCCACCGCCAGTCCGAAGGCCCGCAGCGACTCCGATGGGGGCACCTGCAGCCAGCGAACGACCGCCAGCAGCCCTCCCTCCTCCAGCCGCTCCAGCGCGGCGGTGAACCCCTCCACGGTGTACCGGTAGTCCTCCATCAGGCTGTAGGCCCCGGAGGTGACGGGGTGATAGGTGCTGGATAGGGAGAGAAGGATCACGTCGTAGGGGGGGCCCGGGCGGGTCAGGAAGACCCGGCCTTCCTCCTCGAACCGCTCCACTCGGGGATGGTCGTACAGGTCTCCCGCCCACCCTCCCTGAGCCTGCACCGCCCGGACCACCAGCGGGTTGGGCTCCACCGCCGTGGCCCTCTCGGCTCCCTCCGCCAGCGCCACCAGCAGGTCAAATCCTCCCCGGGGCTCCACCACCAGCGCCCGTGCCCCCGGTCGCAGGCGGTAGGGCAGCGTTGTCAGCAGGCAATCGGTGAGGGGGCGCAGATCGGTCGGATCGGTTACGTGGGTGATGGGGCTTAGGTTATCCCCATCCACGAACAGGCCCCGCTGGGGCGGGGGCTGTCCGGTGCAGGCGAATCCCTGCCCCGGCAGGCTGCGGATGGCCGTCGCCTCCACCACGTCTACCCGCGAGAAGCTGTTCCAGCCACGGAAGAGGGTGCGGGCGTCGGGATACCGGAGGGCGTAGCTGAGACCCTTGTAGGGGGAGAGACGGATCTCCAGCAGGGCGGGCGGGCGGAGCGCGAGGGTGAGCAGGCTCAAGGTGAGGACAGCCTGGAGGAGAAGGGATTTCAGGTCTCGGGTTTCGGGTTTCAGGGGGAAGGAGAGAGCGGCAAGGCCGGCCAGGCCGGCGGAGAGGAGGACCACCCCCTCCGCCCCCATCAGCGGGGGGGCGACCACCGCCAGGAGACACCCTGCGGAGGAGCCAACCAGGTTCGCCGCGTAGGTCCGCCTCACCGCCTCCGGTCGGATCGCCAGCAGGAGCCCCACGGCCGTTCCTATGCAGAGAAAGGGGCTGGAGAGGGCCAGGTAGTGCAGCGCTAGCACCCCCCACTGTCCGGGATCGAGAGCGACGCGGAAGGAGTCGAAGGGCAGGAGCAGGGTGAGGCCATAGGACCCCACCGCTGTCAGGGCAAACCCCCACGAGAGCATCGCCAGGGTGCGCGTCGGGCGGCGGGCCAGGCCGGGGGCCAGGCTCAACAGTGTGCCGCTGGCGCCGAAGCCCAGGAGGGCCAAACTGACCGTCATAAAGGCGAAGTGGTAGAATTGAGCGACGGAGAAGATGCGGGTCAGGTTGACCTCAAAGGCCAGGGCCGCGGCGGATAGGAGGAACAGGCCGGGTATCAAGGGTAAAAGCCCAATTCACGAAGCTCGAAGCCCAAGGCGTTGGCTCAAAGTTCCTTGGGTCGTTTCAGCAGGATGCTCTCCCGAGCGTAGAAGAGGGCCAGGGAGTCGGCCAGGCCGTTGGTCAGGCGGTTGGACACCTGGACCGCGACCTCCACCCGGTGCACCCCCCCGCTCTCTTGTGGGCACAGGACGGCCAGCCGTTGCCCGTCGTCCCGGTGGATCACCCACTCACCGCCGTGGCGGCGGCGAAAGACCTCTCCCAGGAAAGCGACCCACAGGAGCCGCACCGTCTGCGGCGGGGAGGGTGACCGCTCGATCCATTCGTCGAGCAGATGAAGGGCCGCGGCATCGTAGCCAACGGCCTGGCCGGAGAACCGACCCAACTCGGCCCGTGCCCGCTCCGCCAGTTCCACCATCTGCCGAGCCCACTCTGGGCTCAGGAACTCCACCAGCCCCCCCGTCATTCCGTTCCCTCCTCTCTAATTCAGTATAACACGGCCCGGCGGAAGGGGCAACTGCTCTGGCTTGGCGGCCGGGGCTTATCCATATCTACAGCCTTGAAAACCCAGAGCAAGGCACGTTGCCCAGACCGCAAATCGGAGGTACAATACAGCGCGGCGTCCCTGTCGCCGAAACCTGAGGAGTGTGGCCGTGAGCAAGTTGAGCAGAGCCAAACAGGAGTGGACGGAGGAGACCGTCAAGCCCGTTCTCGAGCGCTTCCCCGAACGGAGGGAGCGGTTCGAGACCCTCTCCGGCATCCCCCTGGAGCGGGTCTACACCCCTGCCGACGTGGAGGTGGACTACCTCGAGGACCTGGGTTTCCCCGGTCAGTGCCCCTTCACCCGGGGGGTGCAGCCCACGATGTACCGGGGCCGGTTGTGGACGATGCGCCAGTACGCCGGCTACGCCACCGCCGAGGAATCGAACGCCCGTTACCGGTACTTGCTGGAACAGGGACAGGCCGGGCTGTCGGTGGCCTTCGACCTGCCCACCCAACTGGGGTACGACGCCGACGACCCGCTGGCCGAAGGGGAGGTGGGCAAGGTCGGCGTCTCCATCAGCAGCCTGGACGATATGCGGGTTCTCTTCGACGGCATCCCGCTGGACAGGGTGAGCACATCGATGACGATCAA
>DQUX01000262.1 GCA_015662065.1 Anaerolineales bacterium
CGCGGCGGAGCTCTGGCCCTCGGCGGCGGGACGGCCATCCCATCGGCGGACGCCGTCCCCGCCCGCATCGGCCAGGCCGCAGCGGGCCTGGTGCAGGATGGAGAGACGGTCTTCCTCGGCCCCGGTCGGCTTCCGCTGGAGACGGCACGGGCGCTGATAGGCCGGAGCCGCCTGACGGTGATCACCAACGGGCTGACGGTGGCCCGCCTGGTGGCCGAGCACTCCCCCCACACCCTCATCCTCACCGGCGGTCAGTTGGAGCGGGAGGACCAGGCGCTGACGGGCCACCTCTCGCAGGCAGCGCTGGAGGGGTTGCGGGCCGACCACGTCATCCTGGAGCTGAGCGGAGTGAGCGCCGTGGAGGGCCTCACCGACGACAGTCTCCCCCAGGCGGAGTTGGCCCGGCTCCTCCTGGGCCTGGGCGCTCAGGCGGTAGTGTTGGTCGCCCCGGAGCGGGTCGGTCGGGTGGCCGCGGCCTACATCGGCCCCGCCTCCGAGGCCGACGTGGTCGTCACCGGTCGCGAGGCAGACTCCGCCCCCCTATGGGACCTGACGGAACTGGGGGTGCGGGTGGTGTTGGCGTGATGCATGATATGTAATGCGTGATACGTGAGGAGGAAGGAATGGCCAGTGTAACCTATGAGCACGTGACGAAACGGTTCGGGGATGTCGTCGCAGTCAACGACCTGGACATCCGCATCGAGGATAAGGAGTTCCTGGTCTTCGTCGGCCCCTCCGGCTGTGGGAAGACCACCTCCCTGCGGCTTCTGGCCGGGCTGGAGGAGATCACCGAGGGGAATATCTACATCGGCGACCGGTTGGTCAACGACGTGCCGCCCAAGGACCGGGACATCGCGATGGTCTTCCAGTCGTACGCCCTCTACCCCCACATGAGCGTCTACGAGAATATGGCCTTCGGCCTGAAGCTGCGGAAGACTCCCAAGAAAGAGATCAGGCGGCGGGTGCAGGAGGCGGCGCGGATCCTGGGCATCGAGGATCTCCTGGACCGGAAGCCCAAGCAGCTCTCCGGCGGCCAGCGGCAGCGGGTGGCAGTGGGCCGGGCCATTGTGCGCGAGCCCCACGTGTTCTTGATGGACGAGCCCCTCTCCAACCTGGATGCCAAGCTACGGGTGCAGGCCCGCGCGGAGATCAGCAAGCTCCACCAGCGGCTCGGGACCACCTTCGTCTACGTGACCCACGACCAGGTGGAGGCGATGACGATGGGGACCCGCATCGCGGTGATGAACGCGGGGGTCTTGCAGCAGATCGATACCCCCCAGAACCTGTACGACTACCCGACCAACCTCTTCGTGGCCGGCTTCATCGGCAGCCCGGCGATGAACTTCTTCGACGCCACCCTGGTGGAGCGAGATGGCCAGGTCCGCGTGGAGACGAAGGATTTCCTCATCCCCATCCCCGAAAACCGCCAGGAGACCTATCGGCCCCACCTGGGTAAAGAGGTGATCCTCGGCATCCGCCCGGAGGATGTGCACGATCCCGAATACGCCCCGCCCGGCATCCAGCAGGCGCGGGTGAAGGCCCGGGTGACGGTGACGGAACTGATGGGGAACGAGGTCATCGTCTACCTGGAGACGGACCACCACGAGTTCCTCGGCCGCTTCGACCCCCGGACCGGGGCCCGCGTGGGCAGCGCCATCGACGCGACGATGGACCTGGACCGAATGCACATCTTCGACCGCCAGACCGAGTTGGCGATCCGGTAAAAAGCTACAGAGGCGCGGAGTTCGCGGGGTGTTGGCTACACTTCGCCAGGGCGCAGATTTTACCGATCCGCCCAGGTACTCCCTCTGGAGTGTTGTCGGCAAATAACGGCCGAAATTCACCGCCAAGGCCGCCAAGAAATCCGGGGAAACTTGGCGGCCTTGGCGGTTCGATGCGGCCGCGACCGCAGTCGGGGGTCACAGACCCCCTCAGAGCACAGTGAAGTCAGGCTCCCGGCGGGTCTATGACCCGCGTCTCCGGCCGGAGACTACCTTTTTCGGCCCA
>DQUX01000181.1 GCA_015662065.1 Anaerolineales bacterium
AGCCTGGCCCTCCGCCACCCCCGGCCGGGGGAGCTGGCCTTGGTCCTCATCGACCCCAAGGGGCGGGCGTTTGGGGACCTGGCGGGGTTGCCCCACCTGACGCGGCCGGTGGTGGTGGAGGTGGAAGAGGCGGTGGAGGCCTTGGGCAGCCTGGTCCGGCTGATGGAGCGGCGGGACCGGCTGGGGGAGAGCCGGCCGCCGGTGGTGGTCTTCATCGACGAGCTGACCGACCTGATGATGGTGGGGGGGGCGGAGGCGGAGCACCGGTTGACGCGGCTGTTGCAGCGGGGCCGGGAGGCGGGGGTCCACGTGGTGGCCGCCACCCAGAAGCCCACCGCCGCCGTCATCGGCAGCCTGGTCAAGGCCAACTTCCCGGTGCGGCTGGTGGGGAAGGTGACCTGCCCGGAGGACGCGCGGGTGGCCAGCGGGTGGAAGGGGACGGGGGCGGAGCGGCTGATGGGGCGGGGGGATTTCATCGCCGTGGCGGAGGGGCAGGTGTTCCGCTTCCAGGCGGCCTACGTCTCCCCCGACGAGGCGGCAGAGATGGTGGCGGCGCTGCGGCGAGGGGGATTGCCCCGGTTGGAGCCGGGCAGCCCGGCGGCCGTCGAGCCGGAGTTGGTGAGGGTTTAGTACCCCGAAAGCGCGTTGCAGCGGCCCTGGAGACGGTCCAAAGGTGGGGCGTGGGGCCGGTCATAGACCGGCCGGAGGAGGGGGATGGACGGAATGTATGGTTATAGCGTGCCCCCGGAACCGCCGAGAAACCGGGGGGAGGGGCGGATTAGAGTGTTGGTGGGCGTCGTGCTTGTGACCTTCGCGGTCACGTTGGCGGTCGTCATCGGGCAGCGGCTCAGCGACCAGGCGATGGCGGTGCTGTCCGGCGCGGTCTGCGGCGTGGGGGCCAGCATCCCCACCAGCCTGTTGATCATCTGGGTGACGCGGCGACGGGAGGAGCAGCGTCCAACGCGGCCGGCGGCCGGCCCTTACCCGCCGGTGGTTGTGGTTCAGCCACCGGCCCAGCCGGCTATGCCGAGCGCCCAGCAGTCAGGGTATATGGCCCCCTACCTGCCGCCAGTCCAGCGGGAGTTCACGATTGTGGGTGAACAGATGGAGGAGGTGCGGTATGGCGGCTATCGGTGAAGCCCGGCGGCCGCGCTCCGGCCGTGAGATGCGACGGCGGCGACGGAGGGGGCCGGAGCCGGTGGAGATGCGCCAGCGACGGCACGGCTACTTCCCCCACGTCTTCGTCTGGCGCGGGCGGGAGCACCGGGTGCAGGCGGTGGAGCGGTGCTGGACCCTATCCCGGCGCGGGCAAGGGGGGAGGATCGAAGGGCATTGCTTCCGCGTCCGCTGCCGGGAGGGCACCTTCGATCTGTTCCAGGATGCGCGGACCGGCATCTGGCAGATGAAACGGAGGGCACGGTGAGGAACTGGCGTCTGGAGAGTAAGGGTGAGATGAAGGTAGGGCTTCTCTGGTTCGACGACGACCCGGCCCGGGACCTGGCGCAGAAGGTAGGGCGGGCGGCGCGGCACTATCGGCAGAAGTTCGGTCGGCGGCCCAATGTCTGCTACGTTCACCCCTCGCTGCTGAACGGCGGATCCCGCCGGGTGGGAGGGGTGAAGGTCGCTCCGCTGCCCTCGGTGCTGCGGCACCACTTCTGGATCGGCGAGGAGGACGGGCGTCATTCCTCCCCGAAGCGGGCGCGCCGTTCTATCCCCCGCCCGTGAGCCCCGCCACCAGGAGGTCTAGCGCCACTTCCACCGCCAGGTTCCCGCTCTTGATCTGCAGGTCCGTCTCCAGCAGATGCCGGTAGATCCGCTCCAGTTGGGCGGCGGTGAAGTTGGCTGCCTGGGTGTAGAGCTTCCGGGCAGGGAACGGGTGGAGGCGCAGGGTACGGGCGATGCTGGCGGGGTTCTCTCCCGCCTGGCTCAGCTCCTTCACCTGGATCAGCAGCCGGAACTGGCGGACGATCATCGCCAGAATCCCCATCGGGCTTTCCCCGTCGTCCAGCAGCCGTTGCAGGGTCGATACGGCGACCCGTCCGTCCCGCCGTCCCAGCGCGTCCACCAGGTCGAAGACCACCGCCTGCTGCACGTAGGGGACCAGGCGGGAGATGTCGGCGGTGGTGATTGCCCCCTCCGGGCCGACGTAGGTGATCAGTTTGCGGATCTCCTGATCCAGCAGCCGCAGGTCCGACCCGACGGCCTGCGCCAGCCGGGCCGCCGCCGGCGGCTCGATCCGCCCTCTGTACTTCTGGACGCGCCGGACGATCCACTGCGGCAACGCCTTGGGGGCGGGGGGCTCGAAGCGGCGGGCGTACCCCCGCTCATGCTCCCGGGCCAGCCTCAGTACCGGGTGACTATCTGGCAGCGGCCCCTCCTCGATGAAGACCAGCCGGGTCGTCTCGGGCAGGCGGGGCAGGAGGTCCAGCAACTCCTCTAGAAAAGCCCGCTCCCCCTGCCCCTTTCCCTTCCCCAGCCGGGTCAGAAGCCCGGTCACCAGCACCAGCCGCCGGTCGGCCAGGAAGGGGACTGCCTCGCAGGCGTGGCGGAGATCCCCCAGGGTCACCGCCCGTCCGTCCAGCCAGGTGGTGTTCAGGTCCGCCGTCTCCGGCGGGCCCAGCCGTTGGCGGAACTCGGCCACCCGCTCGGCGCGGGTGAACTCGTCGCTGCCGTGAAGGACGTAGAAAGTTGGGCCGGGTTGGGCCATCTATCCCTCGGTTCGCACGTAGTGGAGGACCAGCGGGCCGCGTTCCTCGCGCGCCACTCCGACGATCCGCAGATTGCCCACCTGGGGGTCAGTGGTCACCCGGGCCTGCAGAACCGCGCCCAACCGCTGGCCCAGTATGAAGCCCAGGGTCGAAACCAGGAGGACCAGTGGCAAGCGGCCCAGCCACTCGATTGGGCTGCGGCGACGAGGGGTGAGCACCGCGAAGGCGCCCACTCCCGCCAGCGTCCCCCCGGCGACGAAGTTGGTCCCGCAGGTCGGGTGGACCGCCAGCTCCTGCTGGCCTGCCTTCAGCCGCGCCAGGGCTTCCTGGGCGGCCTCCAGCACCGCCTCGGTGGGCAGATCGCCATAAAGGGTGAACCCGCTGAGGGTGGAACGGCCCACCACCCGCAGGTTCCGATGCCTCTGGCTGAGCAGGTGGATGGTGGCGTGCTCCAGAGCGTGGTTGCGGCGGATTCGGGCGATGATCGGATGGGAGAGCAGGAAATCCAACACGACGGGCCTCCTACTGGGTTCCGGCGCCGGGCTGTGCAGATTCCGTCGGCCGGGCGATGACGATCAGCCGGTAGGTCAACTGGCCGTAGGGGTGACAGGTCACCAGCGTCACCCGCTCATCGTCGGTGGGTAGGATATGGCGGGCGTTGGCCTGACGGACCTCCAGGGGCTGGCCCGCCTCGCGCAGCAGCAGCACCTCGTCGACCCGGTACACCGACGGCGTGTCGCCGGAGTAGAGGATGATGCGGTCCCCGGCCTCAACCCGGTAGAGATCGCGGAAGACCGCGTTTTCGGGCCAGTTGTGGCCGTTGATGATGGTGTTGCCGGGCGCGCCCAATGGGGCGGACCCCTCGTGCCAGCCGGCGAGATGGGCTTCCGGGACGATCCACACCGGTTGAAGGGTGCCTCCAAAGTCCACCATCTGCCATCCGGTGGGCACCACCCTCGCATCCACGTCAATCGAGGGGATGAGGATACGGGTGGGAGGCCGACC
>DQUX01000006.1 GCA_015662065.1 Anaerolineales bacterium
GCCGGAGCTGCTGGGGCGGCTGGCGAGGGTGCTGCCGGCGGCGTCCAGCATTTTCCCCAGACCGCGGGACATGGCGTCTAGGCTAGTGCCCAGCCCCCGGCTCATCCCATCGAGAGAGGGGGGCGGGCTGGGGGATGAAAGCCCCGACCCGCGACCGCCGCTCGTGGAGTAACGGCCGCCGACGGGGACGGGCACCGGGATGTACCAGGCGGGCACGGGGGTGGTCTCAATGCGGCTGAACTTGCGGGTCCAGGTGCGGTCCAGTCCGAAGGCGATGGCGTAGGGGAGGTATTTCTCGAACTGGTCGGTAGCCTCCTGCAGGTCGGTGTACTGTTCGATCTGTTCCAGATACCGCTTGAAGGCCCGCCAGCGGGCGGCCTCCTCGGCTCCCTTGCGGGTCTTGGTGGGCATGAAACGCCCGATCACGATCAGGGTCACGGCCGTCGCCCCCAGGCCGATCATGGGGCAGATCGCGGTGCTGGTGTACTGGGAGAGAGCGGACATCAAGCAGAAGCTGGCGGGGAAGACGACGAACAGGATCGCCGTCCCAGTTCCGGTGTAGGCTTTCCGTACCCTGTCGGGGCGGGTGCGGAAGTAGCCTCGGCGGACGACCTCGTTGTATAGCCTCTCCTGGATCTTGGGGATGGCGGTGTAGAAGCGGTTGCGCAGACTGGACATTCGTCTTCCGCTGCGACGACCCACCAGCCTCCGCAGCAGGTACTTTTCGTAGGGAAGCAGATCGTCATCCGGCTTGTCCGTCCGGCGGAAGATGCAGTCGTAGGAGGAGACGAACAGGCCCCGGATGGGGCTCTCCTCGATCTCCAGGTAGCCCCGTCGGGCCAGGTCGATAATCGTGGCGAGGACGTCCTGCATATCCGCTTTCTCGTCCACCAGCGTGCCCGCCACGGCGGGCGGCGCGTCCGACGGGGGCTCGGTGAGGTAGTCGGTGGGGATCTCCACATAGGGATCCCGCCCCCGCACGTACCACAGCAGGAGCAGCATCGCCGGCCCGCCGACCAGCAGCAGCCCTCCCAGCAGCCCCATCAGCAGGTTCACGATCGGTTTGCTATCTTCGACCCGCTGCCAGGCGGCGGGGGAGCCGGCGACGACGCCGTGGGGGAACTGGACCCGGACCTCGAATTCCTGGCCTGGATCAATGGACTCCTGGGCGGTGAAGACGACCGTTGAGGTGCCGATGCCGGAGACGGTGGCCTCGGTGAAGTAGGCCTGGGCCAGCTCGGCGGTGGCCCCCTCGGGGAGGTGGACGGTGACGGTGGAACCGTTCACCGGGAAGGACCGATCCGGGAAGACCGCCTTCCACCAGAGCTGGTCGCCGCCGTCGTAGTAGCGCAGGCCACCGTGGACGAGGTACCGGAGGGTGTAGGTGTGGCGGGAGTCCTGACGGGGCTCCAGCAGATCCCACCTGATCTGGAACTCCCCGTCCTCCTCGTCCGTTGTCCACCGGCAAGGTTGTCCGTCCTCCCAGACCGCCACGTCGGTGACGGCGGTGAGGCGGTCGGTGGGGATGGAGCGGTAGCCGTAGGTGAAGGTGCCGGAGGTGAAGACGATGACTTGGGTCTCCTCCACGAGGAAGCTCCCGTCGGGGAGGATGGTGATGTCCACATCCATCCGCTCCCAGTAGAGAGTCTTGGTCTGGGCGTGGGCGGGGAGGGCGGAGAGGAGAGGGAAGAGGAAGAGGAGAAGGGTCAACGGGATAAGCCGCTGCAGTCGTCTGGTCGTCATCACGAGGGCGCCTCCTTCAAACCGGATTGGACTCTTATGCCATACGGGACACCACAGAGACACACCGGGGGGCCTGAAAAACCCTCTGCCCTCCATGCCTCCGTAGTGGGAGTGGATAGAACTGCGTAAGCCCTGACTTTATGATACCCCTGTTTCGTGCGCGCGGGTGAAAGGCAGCCGACGGTGGCCTGACGGTGGGCTGACGACGGGGGCGTGGCTGTCTTGTTCTACGTCTCATCGTCAAACCCGATGTGTTCGCGGACGGTGTAGAGGGGGCGGTCGCGGGCCTCGTCGTAGATGCGCGCCAGGTACTCGCCGATAATACCAAGGAAGACCAGTTGGGTGCCGCTGAGGATGAGGGCGGCGGTAAGCATCAGCCCCTGCCCGGCCAGGGGCGCGCTGCCGGCCAGCCGCAGGGCCAGCAGGACCAGCCCGAGAAGGACGCCCAGCCCCAGGAGGATGATGCCGCAGATCCAGGAGAGCCGCAGGGGGAGATCGGAGAAGCCGGTGATGGCGTCCAGGGCCAGCCGAAACATCTTGCGGAAGGGATACTTGGTCTCTCCGGCGAAGCGGGGATGGCGGGCGTAGGGGACACCGATCTGGCGGTAGCCCACCCAGGAGGTCATCGCCCGGATGAAGCGCCGGCGCTCCCGCATGCGGCGCAGGTCCTCCACCACCTGGCGGTCCAGCAGACGGAAGTCGCCCGCTTCCATCGGGATCTCCACGTCGGTGAGGGCGGAGATGAGGCGATAGAAGAGCCGGGCGGTGAAGAGCTTAAACCAGGTCTCCCCCTCCCGCTCCGACCGGACGCCGTAGACGACGTGGTACCCCTCCCTCCAGCGGGCGATCAGGTCCGGGATCACCTCCGGCGGATCCTGGAGATCACAGTCAATGGTGACGACGGCCTCCCCGCGGGCGTGGTCCATCCCGGCGGTGATGGCGATCTGGTGGCCGAAGTTGCGGGCGAAGTCCACGATACGGACGCGGTGGTCCTGCTCGTGGAGCCGGCGCATCACCTCGAGGGTGTGATCGGTGCTGCCGTCGTTGACCAGCACCAGTTCCCAGGGTTCCCCCAGGCCGTCCATCACCTCCCGCACGTGGCGGTAGAACTCCGGGAGGGTCTCCTCTTCGTTGTAGGCCGGTGCGACGATGGAGAACTTGGGTTGGGTCATTAGCCGGCTCTCTCCTGCCTGGTTCATCTCTTTGGAAGTATCAGTACTTAAGAATTCCAGCTCCTGACCGGTCTGTGACCGGTCGGATCGGCGGGTCACAGACCCGCCTAGAGCGAGTTCTCTCAACTACTGAGTATACCTGCTTTTGCCGTCTCGGGCAACCGGGGCCGGCCACGAACGAAGAACGACCAGGCCCTCGGGAGGCCCGGTCGTCGGCGGTCGTGCCCAGCTTCCGGTCATTCTTCCTGCAGCAACCCGGTCAGCTCGTTGAACCGGGCGATCAGCGCGTCGATCTCTCCCACCTGCCGATGGATGGAGGTCCAGTAATCGGGATCGTACCACTGGGCCTGGATCTCCTCGTAGGTCTTCCCCTGCTGTTCTACCCAGGTGTAGTACTTGAGGTTGTGGATGCGGCGGCGGTCCCGGTGGCCCAGTTCCTCCACGTGGTCCACCGTGCAGCCCAGGAGGTAGCGGTGGTAGTCGGCGGCGGCGTCCATCTCGGTGTACTCGCCGCGCTCCTCGCGGAGCTCCTGCA
>DQUX01000126.1 GCA_015662065.1 Anaerolineales bacterium
GGCCAGGGCGGGGGCGCGGACCAGAACCCCCCGACGCACCAGCCGGTCGGCTGCGGAACGCCAGTCGGACCGCGGGAAGGCGCGATCCAATTGCCGCCCCCGCAACGGACCCCGTCGCTGCAGGAGTTCCACCAGATGGCGCTGCAAGGGGCTGAGCCGCAGGTCGTCCCCCACCTCGTCGACCACCTCCAGCCGCGTGTCGGTCAGCCCGACGACCCCTGGCGGAAGCATCTGAAGCAGACATTCATGGAGGGGGGCCAGCGTCTCCCGGCTCATCCAGCGGGCCAGTTCGACATGCGCTGGGGTCAGCACCGGCTCGGGGTCCACCAGAGAGGCCACCGGCCGGGTCTCGGCCACCGCCGGCCGCTCCGGCCGGTCCACGACGATGGCGTAGAGAGGGCGACGACCGAAGGGGACCGTCACCAGAGAGCCGACCCGCACCCCATCTGCGATGTCACCGGGCAGATGGTAGTCGAAGACCGGCTCCTCCGCCTCCGGGGGGCGAGTAGGGGAGAGAACCACCACTCGGGCGAACATGGCTTTGGGTTTCAAGTTTCAGGTTGCGAGCCCACCAGTTCCCGATATATATTCACCAGTTGCCGTCCGGCCCGGTCCCAAGAGAAGTGCCGGGCGGCCCGGCGGCGCAACCCCTTCCCCAGCGCCAGTCGCAGATCGGGTTGCTCCACCAGCGCTTGGATGCCGTCGGCCAACGCGGCCGGGTCCCCCGCCGGCTTGGCGTAGACCCCCAAAGACCCCAGGTACTCCCGGCTCACCGGCGTGTCGAAGGCCACGGTGGGCAGTTCCATCGCCATGTAGTTCAGGATCTTGCCGCTTCCCTCGGTGGCAGACAGCTTGGGCGCGACGGCGATATCGCCCAACGCCAGATAGGCGGGGGTCTCCTGGTAAGGGACCTTGCCGGTGAAGACCACCCGGTCGCTCACCCCCAGGTCGGCCGCCATCCGCCGGTAGTGCTCCACCTTGGGGAACCCTCCGATCAGGAAGGATCCCCTCACCCCCCGCTCCTTGAGGATGCGGGCGGCCCTCAGCATATGGGGCACCCCCTGGTAGTCGGCCAGAAGCCCCACGTAGACGACGACCGGCCCGTCGGCGGGAAGCCCCAGGGCGACCCGGCGGGCGGTGACCTCCTCAGGGGGCAGCGCGCCGGGCTGGAAGAACTCCAGGTTGACACAGTCGGGCAGCGGCCGGACGTGGGCGGAGTCGCACCCGAAGTACCGCTCCAACTGCACTGCCCCCAACTGGGTGCTGGTGACGATCACCTCCGCCATATGATTGATGCGCTCCTCCAGCAGGTGGACCCAGCGGTACCACGGCCCGTCGGGCCTCAGAAAGCCGTGGTCCACCATCTCCCCGGTCAGGCTGCCCTGGCGGTCGAACAGCAGAGGGAGGCGGCGGAGCCACCCGACGACCGCGCCGATGAGCGCCCCATCGTAGAGATGGGCGTGGATCAGGTCGAAGCGGCGACGCAGGATGACCCCCAACATCCGCCAGCCGAGGAAGAGGTCGAAAGCGAGTTTGTGGAGGCTGGAGCCAACCTCGTAGTCGGCCCGCCAGGGGGTGGGACGGGTGCGGATGATCTCCAGGCCGGGCAGATCACGCCCCAGATGATAGGTGAGGATGGTGACCTGATGGCCCAGCCGCTGGAGGACCCGCGCCTCCTCCAGGATGCGAACGTGGCAGCCGTAGTCGAGGAAGAAGGAGGTGGGAGCGACCATCAAGATACGGAAGGGTCTATCCAACAGCCTGCCTCGCCTGGAGGTGCTACCGCTCCTCTCCTGGGGAGGGCCGACGCAGCAGCCCGCCGAACAACATCCGGCCGATCTGCTCGCCGACGCCGGGCAGATCGCCCAGGCCGGGCCGCTCCTCCCACGTCCCTTCGGCCCGCTCCTGAAGCCACCGGGCGCGGCCCTGGGCCGCCTGGGCATAGGCCTGCTGCAACGCCTCCTCGTCCCTCTCCTGGAGCCATCCCCGGATACGACCCAGCTCCTCCAGGAGCATATCCAACCGCCGCAGGAGGTTCTCCTTGTTCAGCAGGGCCGTCTCTCGCAATGCAGCGGGGTCCGCCACCGCCGGACTGGTCAGCGCGGCGAAGTCGTAGCCAGCCACCTTGCGCATCTCCAGCCAGCCAGGAGAATCAACCGTCGCCCGCAAGACCGCCATAGCGACCAGCGCCGGCAGGTCCCCCACCCCTGCCTGCAATCCGTCGTACTCCAGTGGGTCGAGAAAGAGAGGATGTGCCCCCAGGGCACGGGCAAGCCCCAAGAGGGCCGTGACCGCCTCCGGGTCCGTGTCGTTGTCCGGTGTCACACAGTACAGCCCATCCTCGAAGAGATCAGCACGGGCCGCCTCAGGCCCCACCAGCGGCTCCCCCACGCTCACCTCCGGGCCGGGGAGGGGCACACCGGTGACGAAGCGGACGTGCTGGGGCAAATGCTGCCGGGCCCACTCCAGCACCGGCATCTTTATGGGAGCCGTGTCTGTGAGCACACACCCCTCCTCCAGATGGGGCCCCAGCACCTCCAGCGTCTCCCGGACGCCCGGAAGGGGCAAAGCCAGGATGACCAGGCCAGCCCCCTCGCACGCCGCCGGGAGGTTCCAGTCGGTCTTGTTCACCACCCCCATCCGCGCCGCCTGGCGGGCGTGGTCCGATTCCACATCGTGGCCCACCACCTCCAGATCTGGCTCCTGCTCCCGCAGCGCCAGTCCGATGGAGCTGCCCACGCACCCCAACCCGACGATTGTCACGCGACCTTCCATCCCTTTCCTCTCCTCACCAACTTCCATCCACTTCCTGAAGCAACGCCAACAACCTGTCCTCCTCCCCCTCCACCCAGTCCATCGCCTCCTGGTGGCGGCGGATCAGGCCCACCGTGAGAGGCGAGCAGCCCGCCTGCGCGGCCCATTCCGCTCCAATCTCAGCGTGTCGCCGATACACCACGAAGGGCCGCCGCCAACCCCGGGCCTCTCCCCCGCCCAGCCGCTCCAGCAGGCGGGGCGCGAACCGCTCCAGCAATACCACGGCTACTCGCACCCACAGAGGCAGCGGCGCAGCCGCCTTCCCCACGTCGTGCAGGAGCGCCGCCACCAGCAGATCCCGCGGCCGCCCCCCCCGCGCCTGCAACGCCCGGTATACCGCCAGCCCGTGCCGACGGTCGGCCAGAGGCATCCGGAGGAAGAGGGCCCGCTGGGGCGGCGTCAGAACCCCCTCTACCTCCTCCAGGTCCTCCTCCACCAGCGACGCCGTCAGCGCGCGGAGGAACTGCCGCGTCCGGTAGGCCACGCGCTCTATCACAGCCAGAACAGGAGCAACTGCAAAGGACGCCAGACCAGGCCGATGAGGAACCCGATAATGTCCAGCCCCAAATACGGCAGGACGAAGAGCAGCCCCATAAGAATGTACGGGCTGTAGGGCCGGAGCGCCAGCAGTCGATCCCCCCAACGGGGCGGCAGCACTCCCACCAGTACCTTCTCCCCGTCCAGCGGGAAGAAGGGCAACAAATTGAAAAGCGCCAGGCCGATGCTGACCTGGGAGACGCTCCAGAGCAGCACCGCCAGGGTCAGAGGGTTGGTAGCGGTGTAGAGATCGCTCAGGCTCACCCAGCCCAGCCGGAAGGGGATGGCGCACACCATCGCCACCAGCAGATTGGAGGCCGGGCCGGCAAAGGCGCTGAGCGCCATCCCGGCCCTCGGCGCCACCCGCATCCGGTAGGGATTCACCGGCACCGGCCGCGCCCATCCGAAGCCGGTCAAGAGCAATGATATGCTCCCCAGGATGTCCAGATGGGCCATCGGATTCAGGCTCAGCCGCCCTTCCCAGCGGGGAGTACTATCCCCCAACCGGTCGGCCGACCAGGCGTGGGCCCACTCGTGGATCGGGAACCCAATCACCAGCACGATCAACCGTGCCAGTAACGTAGCGGGAGAAAGACCAAAGGGCATCGATACCCCTCCACAACGCGCGATGCTTAACGCCCCGCGCATTATAACACAAACCCCCCTCCCCGGCGAGATCACCCCCGCGCCGCCTTCGCGATCGCGCCGCCCAGATGACTGCCCAGGATCGCCAGGCCGTCGGTGGGCATATAGTGGGAAGCGGTGTCCTCAAAGAGGATCGAGGTCCGGGAGGGGAAGTCCTCATCCCCCAGCCAGTACACGGCGGCCAGGTGAACGCGCGGCAGGACCCGGAACCCGTACCCGGCGTCCCCAATCTCCACCGGCTCCCCCCCCAGCCGCTCCGCCGCCCGGCGGAGGGCCTCCAGCCCCCCTTCCCCCAACTCGCGGACCAACCGATCCTCGGCATAGCCCCGGAAGGCCTGGGCGTAGAACATCCCCTCCGGGAGCCCCCGGAAAGCGATCCACCGGCCCGAGGGAGTGGTCCCGTCGGCGGTGACCAGGTAGGTGAGGATGAGCGCCTGGATGAAGGACGAGGGCTCCTCGCCGGTATCCCCTTTGTGAACGGTGAAATCCGGCGGACGGATCAGGTAATCGCGCCAGAAGAAAGACAGCCGGAACGTGCCGTCCGGCTCCTGGGTACAGCCACTGCGCAGAACCAGCTTATCCGGCCTCACCTCTCGCAGCCGCTCCCGCGCCTCGGCCACCAGCGGGGCCAGCCTGTCGTACCACTCCCTCAGCCCCGCCGGATGTCCCCCCGGTTTCAGCATAGGTTCCCCTCCTTAAATCAGCAATCAGCCCCCCTCTTCCCCGCTGCGCCTCGGCGCTTTCAGCGATTCCGTGTTTCCGCGCTCCCCGCACCCCTCTATCCGGCCCGCAACTGGCCCACCAGCGCCAGGAACTGATCCCACTCCTCCTGGAAGAAGTGAACCGTCACGCCACCGATCTCGAGATGATAGGTCGCCTCCCCGTCCGGCTCCTCAACGCGCCATATGCTGAACTCATCGGTCTCGGCCAGGATCTCTATCTCTTCCATATTCCTCCTCGTATCCCGTCATTTGTTTGACAATGTCACATCCGCTCTGAGGGGGTCTGTGACCCCCGACCTGGGCTGAAAACAAGGGCGTTCGGCCAGAGACGCGGGTCACAGACCCGCTTGGAGCCTTCAAAGCGAGGGTTCTATGCCAATGTGACATTGTCAAGTTAGTCATCTATCGTCGTTAACCGCCGTCCCCAGCGGTCGTTCGAAGATCCAAAAACAATGCTCCCAGACACGGGCGAAGCCCGCAGCCTCCAGCGCCGCCAGGAGCGGCGGGTAGGTCGGGGGCCGGACACGCACCTTCTCGAAACACCGTCGGGCCGCCAGCACCCGCAGGCCCCAGGCCAGCGCCGTGACTCCCTCTGGCTCTCCATCCACATATCCAACCGACAGCCGCTCCGCCCGTGGATTCGGGGGTAGGATCGCCAACGCCGCCAGCCCATCCTCCAGGTCCCCCCCCCACACCTCACCGGCGGCCAGATGCGCGGCCAACCGCTCCCGGGTCAGGTCCATCCAATGCCAGGAGACCTCGTAGAGGCCGCCCGCAGCCCGGAGGACGGGGGAGCCCTCGATCACCCCCCAGGCTGCCTCCAGATCGTCCGCCGTGAGCGAGCGCAGCGGGCAGGGGCCCGGCAGGGGATCGGCCACGTAGGAAAGAAACTCCGCAGCGCGGCGAAACCCGTCGCGGGCCACGTTTCGGTGGACCGGTCGGTTGGAGGCGCTGGTGCCCAGGCGCAGCGTCCCCCGCCCCACCCGCTCCGCCACCTCCACCTGGTGCGCCTGGAGCAGCCGGGCCACCCCCAGACGACGGTAGGCCGGGTCCACCCGCAGCCCCTCCAGCCACCACTCATCGTCGGCGATGCGGGTCAGCTTTCCCAACGCCACCACCCGCTCCCCCAACTCCACCACGGTCAACTGACCGTGAGGGTCGGCCAGCCACTCCTCCCAGACCTCGGGAACGTAGTCGTGCCCCTCCCAGATCCGGGCGCAGATGGCCTCCACCCCCGCCCGGTCCTCAGGCCGGGCCGGGCGCACCACCCACCGATCGGCCAACACCCGCCGCCGCACCCGGTTCCAAAGCTGGCGGCCCAGGCCCCATCGAGGCGGAGGGGGCTGCACCGGCTCCGGGAAAGGGTCCTGATCGGTCAGGCGGCAGTAAATGTACTCACCCAGCACCCGCAGCGTCGCCACCATCGGAGCGGCCAGGAGCATCCCCAGGACGCCCGCCAGGCTCCCCCCGGCGATGACAGCGACCAGCACGATCAGCGGGTGCAGATTCAGACTCCGCCCCAACACCCGGGGCAACAGCACGTTCCCCTCTACCTGCTGGATGAGGATGTACAGCCCCAGCACCAACACGGCGAACCAGACGTTGCTCAGCGGAAGCCAGGTGGAACCCTCGAAGAAGGCCACCAACACAGCGGGAACGGCGGCGATGATCGGCCCGATATTGGGGATAAACTCCATCACCCCGGCCAGAAGCCCCAGGGCCAGCCCGTTGGGAAGCCCCACCGCCATCGCTACCGCCGTCGTGATCGCTGCCAGTAGCAGCGCCATAACCAGTTGCCCCCGGAGGAAGGCATGCCAGACCTCGGTGATCCGCAGTCGCAGCCGGATAAAATCATCCCGGAAGAAAGGCGGGGCCAGGCTCTCCACCCAGGCGACGATCCGATCCCCATCCCGCGTCAGGTAGAAGGCCGAGAGCAGGATGAAGACCAACCAGAAGAGGGTCGAGGCGAAGCCGACGACCACATCGACCGTCCCGGAGGCCACGGTGGAGAGAAAAGCCTCCAGCGTCTGCCGGAACTCCCCATAGACCTGACGCAGGTCCCACTCCTGCCCCAGAAAGACCAGCGGCTGGGCCATCAGCCGGTCCAGGTCGGCCGCGATCTGGGCGAAGTCCAGGTTCAGCGAGCGGACCGCCCGCACCACCGAAGGCGCGGCCATAGCGGGGGCGGCCAACAGGGCCAGCGCGACCAGGATGAAGACCAGGGCCGTGGCCACGGTGCGGGACAACCGCGCCCGTGCCTCCAGGAAGTCCACCACCGGATCGAGGATGAAGGCCAGCAGGAAGGAGATCAACAACGGCGGGAGAACCCCTCGGAAGCGATAGAGGAGGAGCGCCAGGAGCGCCAGCATGATCAGCGCCACCGCGCGCTTGGTCGCCGGGTCCCACCTCTCAGCCGCCCTGCTCATTCCGCCCTCTCCCGCGGCTCCGACTCCCCCCGCACCCGCTCCTCAACGCGGGTCCACACTGCCTGGAGCCAGCCGGGGGCGGAGAGGCTCTCCATCGGCGGCTGACCCTCCTCCTGCGGCCAGGGAGGGATGTCCAGGAGTTTACAGTAGACATATTTCGCCAACACCCGGAGGGAGGAGATGATGGGGGCAGCCAGAAAGACGCCCAGCACCCCCGCCAGGATGCCCCCTACGATGATGCCGATGATGACCACCAGGGGGTGCAAATGGACCCGCCGCCCGACGAAGCGGGGGATGTAGATGTTCAGGTCCACTTGCTCCAACACCGCGTGGATGAGCAGCACCAACACAGCAAACCAGAAATTGGGCAGCGGCAGCCAGAGGGACCCCCGGAACAGGGCGATGGGCACAGCGATGATCAGCCAGATGGCGTGACCCAGGCTGGGAAGGAACTCCAGCACCACCGCCAGCAGGGCCAACACGATGATGTTGGGCAGCCCCACCGCCCCCATCAGCACCAGGATGGACCCCCCCATCGCTAGCCCCACCAGCAACTGACCACGAAAGAACTCCCGCCAGACCCGGCCGATCTCGGCCCGCAGGCGGTGGTAGTCGTGACGAAGGTGAGGCGGCACCCATTGCTCCACCTGGGCCCCCATCCGCGGCCCATCCTTGATCAGGTAGAAGGAAACCACCAGGATGAAGATGACCCAAACGACCGTCGTGACCGCCTGCACGGCCAGGGCCAGCGTCTGGCTGACAGCCGGCCGGATCAGCCCCGCCAGCTCCCCCTGCAACTCGCTGTAGAACTGGGAGAGGTCCACCGTGAACTGGCCGATGGTGTACTCCCGGTTCAGGAAGGCCTCGATGGATGCTGTGACCTGCTCCAGGTTCAGCCGGAAGGCCGCCACCTGCCGCACCAGCGGCGGCGCCAGCAACCCCGCCGCCAGGCCGATCACCACGACGAAGAGCAGATAGATGAGGAGCGTCGCCAGCCCCCGGGGTATGCGGGTGCGACCGCTGACCCTGTCGACGACAGGGGTGAGGATGTAAGCGATGAGGCAAGCGATGACGAGGGGGGGAAGCGCCTCACGGAAGCTGTAGACGAGCGCCCCCAAGGCCGCCAGGATCACCAGCGCGACAACGACCTTGGTGACACGCCCCCAGGGGGGGGAGACCTGTCTCTCCATACCGGCTCACCTCTCCACACCGCCTGTCAATGGACCGGCCCCACCTCCTCCAGGGGCCAGTAGACGAGCCAGGCCCGTCCGAGGACCTGGTCCACCAGCACAGGGCCAAAGGAGCGAGAGTCGTTGGAATGGCCCCGGTTGTCGCCGAGGACGAAGATGTGAAGCGGGGGCACCCGTGTCGGCGGATAGTCCGGCCCGCCCTCCTGGACCGCCCACTCTTCCTCCAGGGGCTGGCCGTTGATAAAGACCTGCCCGCCTTGCACGGCCACCGTCTCCCCGGGCAGGCCCACCACCCGCTTGATCAGCGGCTCGGGCTGCCCCGCCACCTCGATGATCACCACGTCCCCCCGGCGGGGGCCGCGGATGAGGCGGTAGGTGACCTTCTCGACGATCACCCGCTCGTCGTTGTGCAGGCTGGGTTCCATACTCTGGCCCTGTACCACCGTCGCCTGGGCCAGGAAGAGATTGATCAGCAGGGCGATGAGAACGGCCGGCAGGACCGTTCCCACCACCTCTCGCAAAACCCGCAACAGGAAACGCCCGGCACTGGATGCCAGGCCGGGCTTGTCTTCCTGCGGTTCAGGGGTTTCCGAAATCGGCTCCGGCACCGACTCCATCACCTACCCCCCCGGCCCTCCTCGGCGCGGCTACCTCCGCCGCGGTGGTCGCCGGCCCCGGTCGCGCCGGCCGGAGCGCACGGGGCGATCCTGCGCCCGGGCCTCCTCCGGCGTCCATCCCTCCAGCACCGCCCGCCGGGAGAGGCGGATCTTCCCCTCCGGTCCGATGTTCGTGACCATCACCATGATCTCGTCGTTGATGTCCACCACATCCCGGACACGGGGCACCGGCCGGTCGGAGAGCTGGGAGATGTGGACCATCCCATCGGTGCCCGGCATCAGTTCGACGAAGGCCCCGAAGTCGGTGATCCGGACCACCCGACCGGTGTAGATCTTGCCCACCTCCGGCTCCTCGGTCAACCGCTCGATGATCTCCCGCGCCCGCTGGGCGTTCGGCCCGTTGGTCGAGGCGATGTAAATCGTGCCGTCGTCCTCGATATCCACCCGGACGCCACACTCATCCTGGATGGAGCGGACGGTTTTGCCGCCGGTGCCGATGACCGCTCCCAGCTTATCGGGGTCCACGTGCAGGATAAGCATTCGGGGCGCGTGGGGGGAGAGCTCCGGCCGGGGCCCCGGGAGGGTCTCCCGGATGACTTCCAGGATCTTCAGCCTCGCCTGGCGGGCCTGCTCCAGCGCCTCCGCCATCACCTGATCGGAGATCCCTTTGACCTTGATGTCCATCTGCAGGGCGGTGATCCCCTTCTCCGTCCCCGCCACCTTGAAGTCCATATCCCCCAGGTGATCCTCCATCCCCAGGATGTCGGTGAGGACGCGGTACCGGTCGTCCTCCACCACCAGCCCCATCGCGATGCCGGCGACGGGCGCCTTGATGGGCACCCCCGCATCCATCAGCGAGAGGGTGGAGCCACAGACCGAGGCCATCGAGGTGGAGCCGTTAGAGGAGAGGACCTCGCTCACCACCCGGATGGTGTAGGGAAACTCGCTCTCCGGGGGGATCACCGGCAGCAGCGCCCGCTCCGCCAGCGCTCCGTGGCCGATCTCCCGCCGTTTCGGCCCGCGCAGGGGCCAGGTCTCGCCGGTGGAGAAGGGGGGAAAGTTGTAGTGATGGATGTACCGCTTCGACTCCTCCGGCGAGAGGTCGTCCAACGTCTGCTCCTCACGGGGCGTGCCCAGCGTTAGGATCGAGAGCACCTGGGTCTCGCCTCGGGTGAACAGGCCGGAGCCGTGGGTGCGCGGCAGGAGCCCCACCTCGGCGGAGAGCGGCCGGATCGTCGTCGGATCGCGACCGTCCACCCGGACCCCTTCATCCAGAATCCGTCGCCGCACCACCGCCCGCTCGACCTCGTCGAAGGCCCGCCTGACCAGCGCGGGATCGTGTTCCTCCCCCAGCGCCTCCACCAGCTCGGAGAGAAGCACTCTCCGCTCCTCGTTCCGTTCCCCCTTGGTGGGTACATCATAGAGCACTCCCACCAGCCGATCCTCCACCCGCTGACGCACCTGGCCCACCAGGTCCTCAGGGACGGCGTGGGAGGTGTAGGTCCGCTTGGGCTTCCCCACCGCCTTGCGCATCTCATCCTGGAGAGCGATGACCTCCTGCATAGCCTCGTGTCCGCGGCGAAGGGCCTCCAGCATCACCTCCTCGGTGACTTCGTTCGCCCCCGCCTCCACCATCAGAATGGCATCGGCCGTCCCGGCCATCCGCAGGTCCAGGAGGCTGTGCTCCATCTCCGGGATGGTAGGATTGATGACGATCTCCCCGTCGATGTAGCCCACGCGCACCGCGCCCACCGGCCCCCCGAAAGGAACATCGGAGATGGTGAGGGCAGCGGAGGCAGCGATGATGGAGAGGACGTCTGCCTGGTACAACTCGTCCTGGGAGAGCGGCGTGATGATGACCTGCACATCGTTGCGCATATCCTTGGGGAAGAGGGGCCGCAGAGGACGGTCGGTCAGGCGGCTGATGAGGACGGCGTGTTCAGGTGGCCGCCCCTCGCGGCGGAAGAAGGAGCCAGGGATGCGACCCGCCGCGTAGAGTCGCTCCTCGAAGTCCACCGTCAGCGGGAAGAAATCTATCCCCTCCCGCTCTTGGAAAGACATCGTCGCCGTGGCCAACAGCATCGTGTCGCCACAGCGCAGTGTCACGGCACCGCCGGCCTGTTGGGCCAGCCTGCCGGTCTCCAGGGCGAGCGTATGCCCCCCCAGGGTGGCTGTAAACGTATTGTTATACATCTTATACCTCCGTACCCAGACCCCGGCGCGGAGGTTAGAAACTGGGACATGGCCCGCAAAAGGAGGAATGACCCTCTACGGGACATGTCCCAATTCCAAACCCCGTGCCGGTCCCGGGAGATTCTACTTGCCGGGACGCACCGACAGAGGGCAGGACATTCATCCCGCCTCCCTGCTTCACTGCGCCCGGCCCTTTCCTACTTACGTAACCCAAGCCGCCGGATGATCTCCCTATACCGCTCGGGATCTTTGCGGCTAAGATAGGTCAAATGACGGCGACGCTGCCCGACCATCTTGAGCAGGCCGCGCCGGGAGTGCTCGTCGTGCTTGTGGGCCTTCAGGTGCTCGGTCAACTGGTTGATGCGGGTGGTCAGCAGAGCGATCTGAACCTCCGGCGAACCGGTGTCGTCGCTGGAGCGGCCGTACTCGCGGATGATCGCCTGTTTTTCCATCTTGCTCAGCGGCATCCACACTCCTTTCAAACCAAACCTTACCCAGGTCTTTCCATACCCCGGCGGGGCCTGAGCCTCCTGCCCCGCCGGGTTTATATTTTACCACACTTCCCGTCCTCACGCAAACTTCTCCGGCGAGCTGCCGTCGGGCAGGTGGGCGGTATCGTTGAGCACGATCAGGCGCGCCTCCCCCACCTCCACCACCACCCGCGTCAGGCCGCAGTTATCCAGCGGGTAGCTCCACCACCGCCCCAGCTCCTCTGGCAGCAGGTAGGCCAGGCAGGCCCGAAGGGTCCCACCATGGCCGACGACGACCACGGTCCCCCGGGTGTGGCGGGAGAGGATATCGTCGCAGACAGCGGCCACCCGGCGGAAGAAATCGGACCGTCGCTCTCCCCCCGGCCAGGTGTACGCAGTGTCGTCCTTATCTCGCCAACGGGCATAGAGGGTCGGATACCGAGTCTTCATCTCCTCCAGGGTGACGCCGTCCAGATCGCCGAAGTTGATCTCCCGCAGGTCGTCCAGCGGGATCGGCGAAAGCCCCAGTGCCCGGCCGATCCCCTCGGCGGTCTGGCGGGCGCGGGGGAGGGGGCTGGTGTAGAGGGCCACCCCGTCGTGGACCTCCGCCGCCAGCCGCCGGGAGATGGCCTCAACCTGCTCCCGACCAAGGTCCGTCAACCCCGTATCCCCCCAGCCGACCCACCGTCCCTCGACGTTGGCGACGGTCTGAGCATGACGGACAAGGATCAACTGGAGGGTGGTCGTTGGTTGCCGGTTGCTGGTTACCGGTTGCTGGTTGCTCGTGGCGTAGTAGGCGCATTCGTCGCGGAGGATGCAGGAGGCGCAGCGGGGGGCGCGGGCCTGGCAGACGGCCCGGCCGTGGGCGATGAGGTTGAGATGGAAGGAGTAGTAGATCGGGGGCGGGACCACCACCTCCAGCAGCTCGTGGGCCTTCTCGCGGGAGGTCCGCTCCGGGATCAGCCCCAACCGCCGGGCGACCCGGTGGACGTGGGTATCCACCGGGAAGGCAGGCCTGCCCAGGGCGAACAGCAGGACAATCGCCGCCGTCTTGGGGCCGACGCCCGAGAGGCCCAACAGCCACTCCCGAGCCTCCTCCAGGGACAGATCGGCCAAGAAGTCAAGGGAAAGCTCACCTCGCTCGGCGGTGATGCGGCGCAGGGCCTCCTGGATGCGGGGGCCCTTGGTGGGGGCCAGCCCCGCCGGGCGGATCGCCTCGATCAGCGCAGGGAGCGGCGCATCGCGGACCGATTCCCAGGTGGGGAACCGCTCCCTGAGCTGCGCAAACGCCCGGTCCCGGTTGACGTCGTTGGTGTTCTGGGAGAGGATGGTGAGGACGAGGGTGGCCAGGGGATCGCGGGGGTGCCAGGGGGGATCGCCGTACTCGGCCAGGAGGCGTTCGTGGATGCGGAGGGTTTTCTGGGTTTCGGGTTTCGGGTTTCGTGGGGGTTCTTCGTTCGTCATCAGGCGTTTCCTCGCGCGGAGTTTTCAGCGTCCATTGCCTCTGCTCCCCTGCTCCCTTGCAAACCCCACCTCCACCACCGCCCTTCCTTCCAGCGTCAGCCCCAACGCCACCACGCCGGGGGCCACGAACCGCAGGTCCCGCTTCACCCCATCCACCCGCGCCTCCGCCGGACGCCACCCCTCCGGCACGGTGAACAGCACCTCCCCGAACTGCCGCCCCGCCTTATGGAGGTCGAAGGTTGCGGATTGCAGATTAGAATCTGCCATCTCGAATCTGCAATCTGCAATCTCCACCTGGCAAATGTGGAACGTCGTCGCCAGCAGGTCGGGGTGCTCCGAGACAGGCTTGAGGATCAGGACGGCCGTCTCGTGGGGCTGATGGCGGCGGATGGTGACCGCGTCGTCGGTCGTGCCCAGGTAGCGGCGGCGCCAGTAGTGGTAGACGTGGTACCGGCCGGGGGGGAGGCCCAGTTGCTCCAGGCGAACCGTCGTCTCGGTGGTCCGGTCCTCCCAGTTGATCACCCCCGCCACCCACCAGCGACCCCACTCCTGCTCGACCGGGAGGACCAGCAGGCGGGGCAGCTCATTCTCGAAGAGATCCATCGGGCGGGCGGAGACCCCCGTGGGGGGCAGCGCCTGACGCAGGTACTTGAGCCTCCCGGGTCGGATGGCGGTCAGGTCGTCAGAGTTGATGGTCAGCCCGCCCAGGAGCGCCACCAGCGCCGTCAGCGTCCGCATCTCGTTCAACACCAGGTCCATATCCGGCCCCCGCTGGCGCACCAGGAGGCAATCCGGGTCGTTGAGCCACAGCCGCCCGTGGAAGGGAGCGCGGGCGATGGCGTTGCGGAGCGCATTCTCAGTGGAAGGCATCGAAAGGTCGTGCCGCCAGAGGGGGTGCCAGTTGGGGTCCACATCCGGCCCCACCCGCATCCCGTCCACCAGCCCCACGCACGGCCCCAGCGGTGCCCCGCATCCCAGCAAGAAGGCATCGTCGCCAATGGCCTCCCGGATCGTCGCCACCCCCCGCCGCAGCGCCTGGGCGCGGGTCCCGGTGGGGTCGTGCCGATGACCGGGGCGGGCAGCGGCAAAGATGAAGTCGATCTTGAAGAACTCCACCCCCCATGCCTCCCGCATCCGGCGGAAGGTCTCCCCCAGCCAGGCCAGCACCTCGGGGTGGGTGCAGTCGAGGGCGTAGCAATCGGTCCCCCAGTGGGTCCACCCTACCACCGGCTCCCCCCCTTCGTCCCGCAGGAACCAATCCGGGTGGTCGGCGAAGAGCCGGGAGTCGGCCGCCGCGCCGAAGGGAGCGGTCCAGATACCCAACCGGCGACCCGCATCCCGCACCGCCCGCGCCACCGGTTCCATCCCCTCGGGGAGCTTATCCGGGTCCAGCGAGAACCAATCCCCGATGGCGGTCTGGTAGCCATCGTCGATCAAGACAACATCCAGGGGGAGATCGTAGCGACCGATGGCCTCCAGGTTCGCCAACACGTCGTCGGCGGTGTTCTCGCCATAATAGGTATACCACGTGCACCACCCCGTAGGGACGAGGTTCATCTCGTCCCCACCCCGGGCCCTCATCTCCCGCCCCATCGTCTCCGCCCACCCCTCCAGCAGCGCCAGGGGGTCCGGCCCGGACCGCACCAGCAGCACCTCCGAGCGGACCGACCCACCGGGTGTGAGCAACGCGCCGTCGAAATAACAACGAGCGGTTAACCCCGATCCGTCCGCCCCCACGCGGATCTCCCCCAGTTGATCGGCCGCCGTCACGAATCCCACCAGCAACGAGCGACCGGCGACCAGCACACTCACCCACTCCGACGAGATCACTCCATCCACCTCCGGCTCCCAGTGGGGCTGGTGCATCCGCCGATAGGCGGGAGTGCCGGGATCGGTGTAGAGGCCGTCGTCCAGGTGACGGGAGAAGGTGGGGGTCCAGGAGCCCCATCCGTTCTGATAGACCGACCAGGCCTCCGGCGGCCCGCCCAGGTCCGACGGGACGGCGGTGAGGACGTCCACCGTCTCCAGGTAGAGGGGGACATCCCCCTCGTTGCGCAGCTCCACCCAGGCGAGATGGCCCCCTTCACCCTCCTGCCACCGCCACACCGCCCCCAGGCCGTGGGCGCGGACGGGATGGTCGGGACCGTCCAGGCGGAGCACGTGGGTCGCCTCGTCCACCCGGAAGCGGACCACAGCGGCCTTCCCCCTCAGGCCGGTTCTGCCGTTCGTGCATTCGTGTTCCATTCGTGGCCTCACTTGACGGAAACGCCAAATCGGGGTATTCTTAGGATGCGCGGGGGTGGTTGGGTCCCGGTGGGCCCCCCGGTCTTCAAAATCGGTGTCGGGCCGCGCAGAGCGGGCCGAGGTGGGTTCGACTCCCATCCACTCCCGCCTGGATAGGGGTTGCCTTGGGAGGCAACCCCTATCGTCGTCACCGGCCCCGCAATCGGATGCGGACCTCCCGGCAGCGCGGGCACTCCGCCCCCACGTACTCGGTCCCGCAGGTCCGGCACACCCTCGACGGCAGCGGTCGTTCGTCCTCCAGCGAAACCACGATCACATAGACCTGCTGATCGGCGAACCGCTCCAGCCAAGTATCCAGCGGCGTCTCACCGACCATCCAGCCGCCCTCTTCCGGATCCCGGTGGAGCCGCCCCTCCACCACCCTCGCGTCCAACTCATATGCCGCCGTCGCCAACTCTCGCAAGCTCGCCCTTCGCAAAGCGGGCATCTTCCCTCCTTACCTCGACAGGAGTCATATGGAACACCACAGAGCCACGGAGGACACGGAGAGACACCGAGAGGCCTGAAAAACAACGCCACTTACGCTCGTCGTCTCATCACCTGAAAGCGATCAAAGTCCCGGGCGATGACCGCCTCCGGAAAGACCTCCTGCGCCTCCGCCAGCACCTCCCGGTCCCGATAGCGGCGAGAGATGTGGGTCAGCACCAACTGGCGCACATCGGCCTCCCGGGCCACCGTCGCCGCCTGCAGCGCCGTCAGATGACCGAACCGCCGGGCCAGCTCCGCCTCCCGCTCCAGATAGGTCGCCTCGATGACCAGCAGGTCCGCCCCCCGCACCACCTCAACCAGTCCATCAACCCGCGCCGCGTCCCCCACGTGGGCCAGGCAGGCCCCTTGCCGGGGCGGACCCAGCACCTGGTCGGGGTGAATCACCTGGCCATTTGGCAGGGTCACCGACTCCCCCGCCACCAGCCGTCGCCGCTCCGGCCCCGGCGGAACTCCTAGCGCCTCCGCTCTCTCCACCAGGAAGGGACGACGGGGCTTCTCCCGGAAGAGGTAGCCGAAACAACCCGGCCCCCGGTGCCGCACCGGGAAGGCGACCACCTCCAGGTCGTCCGCCTCCAACACCAGCCCCGGTTCAACTTCGATGAACACCAGCTCCATCGGGGGACGGGCTCCGCGCAGAACCACCCCGTAGATCAGGTCCCGCACCCGGTCCAACGCCCAGCGACCGCCGTAGATCTCCAGCCGGTCGATCGCTTCCCAGCGGGCGAAGGTGGAGATCAGCCCCCCCAGCCCCAGGATGTGATCCAGGTGGCCGTGGGTCAGCAGGATGCGATCGAGCCGTCGAAACCCCAGACCGCTGTGAAGGATCTGCCGCTGGGTACCCTCCCCGCAGTCCACCAGAAACCGATGGTTCTTGTACAGCACCATCTGCGCCGAGAGGCCCCGGTGGATGGAGGGAGCGGAGGCGGAAGTGCCCAGGAAGATCAATTCAATCATACGCGCTCCCCAAGATGGTGATGATGCCAGGACGTCCTTGCTCTCCCTCCACCTGCGCCTGGACCGACAGAAAGGCCCGCACGACGGCCAGGTTGGTCAGCAGGTGGTCGGTGATCGCCGAGGTGGCCACCTGTGAGGTCCCCGAGGCCACCGCCATCGGCAGCACCAACTGGTCGGCCAGGTGGGGGTCGGCCGGCGCGCCGGCGCGATGGTGGGTCAACAGGTCATCGCAGGCCGCCGCCGCTACCTGCTCCGATGGCAATCCCTTGCGCCCATAGGAGGAAAAACCCGCCACCACGTGCTCGTACTCGGCGAACAGAAAGACCGCCGCCCCGGGCCCCGCGCCGCGCACCCGCAGCGCCTCGATCTGTATGGAAGGGGCCACGCTGGAGCGATACTCCGCACCCGCCCACGCTGCCATCAGCAGGTTGTGGGCCCGGTTCGCCATCCGCTGAGCGATGTGGGCCGGCAGGTTGGAGGCCACTCCCCGCCCCCACACCCGCCGCACCTCTCCTCTCTCGACCAGGCGGAGGGGTTCTAAGGGGTCTCCGGATCGCCCCTCGATCCGCACCTGCACCTCCCCGCCGCCAACCGGGTAGAAGCCCCAGGCGACCAGTTCAACTTCCGCCCGTACCCCCATCCGGGCCGCTGCTGGCAGGAAGACCGCCTGCAGATAGTCCACCGACGGGGCCCAGGGGACGTGGGTGCCGCCCCGCAGCGTCAGGCGAGATGGACCGTTGGACAGGGCCAGGGGGAGGAGCACCGTCTGGAGCACCAACCCCACCGCCCCGGCGCTCCCCCGCCCGGCGATCTCCGCCACGTCGAAAGCATAGACGCCGGGGCGGGCCGGCCCCCGGGGAACAAAGCGCAGCCTCCGGCTCCCCAGCTCCGCCCCCTCCACCTCCGCGCCGCAGATGGCCGCCGCCGCCATCACCGCGGCCAGGTGCTGGGGCCGGAGGCCCGGCTTGGGACGACCGGCACGAATCTCCCGGACCTCCACCGCCCGCCCGGTGAGGATGGAGAGGGTCAGCGCCGTCCGCAGCACCTGCCCCCCACCCTCCCCGGCGGAACCGTCCACCACGACCCACCTCTCCCCAACTCCCACAACGGGCCGATTATACCTCAGGGAGGAGGAGGGAGCAAGGCCATCTCCGCCGTAGGACAGGCTGACAGCCCGCCCTACATAGCCCGTCGCCTCCATCCGGGGAAACAATGATCGCCCGAGGACCTATCCTCGGGCGATGCAGGGGGACGGCTGTCCGGTCGCCTCTACCATTGATAACAGGTCTGATAATCCGCCCCGATGATCAGCCGGAAGCCGAACTCCGCGGACCC
>DQUX01000317.1 GCA_015662065.1 Anaerolineales bacterium
CTGAAACCTGTTATGGAAATAGCCGCCTTTTTCGAAGACCATCCCCTCTTTGACGCACTCGTTAAGGATGAAAGCGGCTTCCTCTGGAGCAGGCTCTCGGGTGTCCGGGTCCTTGACGAGCTCCAACCCGATGTAAAGCCCCTTAGCATTGATGTGTCCAATGAGGGGATGCCGGTCTTGAAGCTCACGAAGGCCCTTGTAAAAGTGCTCGCCTTTCCGGCGCACCTCCGCCAGGAACTCCTCTTGAGCCAAAATCTCCAAGACTTTGTTGGCCGCGGCACAGGCGAGGACGTTGCCCGCCTGGGTGGAGACGTGGGCCCCGGGCCCCCAGGCCTCCAGGATCTCCGCCCGGGCCACCACCGCCGAGAGGGGAAGTCCCCCGCCCAGGGCCTTGGAGGTGAGCAACATATCCACCTCCACCCCTTCCCACTCCGTGGCCCAAAGTTTCCCCGTGCGGCCGAGGCCGGTCTGGATCTCATCCACGATGAGCAAGATTCCGTATTTATCGGCGATGCGCCGCAAGAGCTTCAGATAACCGGGCGGGGGAACGATGTACCCCGCCGAGCTCTGAAACGGCTCCACCACGAATGCGGCCACGTTGGTGATATCGTTCTTCACCTCTCGGTACGGCGATTCCTTGCTCCCGAAGAAATACTCCAGGTATTCCTCGAGCCTCTCCAGGCACCACTCATCCTCCGCCTTCCCCGCGGGGGGGCGGCCGAAGGGGCACTGATAGGGATACGGGAACGGGAAGTAGCCCACGGCGGTATCCTGGGGCGGGATGGGGTAGAAGTAGGCCCACATCCCTCCCTTCCCCGTCAGGGACATGGTGCCGTAGGTGACGCCGTGATAATCGCCGAACGCGGTTAGGATGAAGGGGCGACCCGTGTAATAGCGGGCGGCGCGGACGGCAAGTTCCACCGCATCGGCCCCGGTAACCCCGAAGGCCACCCGGGCTCTTCCCCCCTTTATGGGGGTGATCTCCACGAGGCGCTCGGCGAGCCTGATGCGTTCCGGGTGGGGTAGGTCGAAGTAGTGCACGAGTTTCTTCGCTTGGGCCCCGATGAGCTCCGCCAGCTCGGGGTTGCACTGGCCCAGGGAGGAGACGGAGAAGCCGGCCAGGAGATCGATGTACTCCTTTCCATCGACGTCCACCAGGATATCGTTATCCGCCCGCTCGACTATGGGGGGAAGATCGAAGAGGGCAAGTCCCACCTGCCCGTATGACTCAACGGAGAGCCACCTCGTAGCCCACTCCTTGGCTTTGTCCCCGAACGGGGCCCCCTCGATCCGGCGGGCAATCTCCTCAGAGGTGATCCGCAGCCGCTGTCTCTGTTGGATTAATTTCTCAATCATCCTCGCCCTCCTTTTTTGCTATGGGCTTTACACGCCGGCCTTCCCCCGTCTTGCCTTTCCACTCGCCTTCCTCTATCAACACCTGCCCCCGGAGAAGCACGGTCTTGACCTTGCCAACACACTTGAATCCCTCGTACGGATTCCAATCCACATTCATGTGTAAAGATTCCGCCTTGATCTCCCATTCCTGGTTCGGATCAAAGACCACGATGTCGGCGTCGGCACCAGGCTGGATAATCCCTTTGCGAGGATAAAGCCCAAAGATACGGCTTGGACGGTAGCTGGTAAGTGACACCAACTTTTCCAAAGGCCATCGCCGCTGACGCCATTCGGTGAAAAGGAGGGGCAAGGTGGTTTCCACGCCGGGAATGCCGTTCGGTATTCGAGTGAAATCCTCTTTGTACTTCATCTTTTGCTCCAACGTGTAGGGACAATGGTCGGTGCCTATCGTATCCACCGCCCCTAGCCTCAAACCATTCCACAATGCCTGTCGATCCCTCTCGTTTTTGAACGCGGGCGAAGCCAGGTACAAAAAGCCGTTCGCCCCCCGATACACCTCCGCCGTCAATAACAGGTATTGGGGGCAAACTTCGATGAATACCTCCTGCCCTTCACATTTTGCTTGCTGGATAAGCCTGAGAGCTGCGCCGGTGGATACATGGTTGAAATAAACGGGGCATCCGGTCTCCCGCTGGATAAAGAGCACCCTGGCCACCGCCTCTTCCTCGACAAACTCAGGCCGACTCAAGTAGTGGGAGTAAGCGTTGTCAGCGTCACTTTTCCTGAACTCCTC
>DQUX01000401.1 GCA_015662065.1 Anaerolineales bacterium
ACATAGAATCCCCCTTTCTTAATGTTCTAGTGTGATCCCTCGGGGCCGTGGTGAGCCGTCGCCACGGACATAAAGACCAACGTAAGCATCGTGAAGATGAGCGCCTGAATGAGGCCGACAAAGATCTCCAGTCCCAAGAAGATGACGGGGAAGACGAAGGCGAACAGGTAACTGACCACGAAGAGCAGCACTTCACCGGCGAAAATATTGCCGAAGAGACGGAAGGAGAAGGGGAGGACTTTGAGCGATTCCAGGATGATCTCCAGCAGGCCGACGATGCCGTTGACAACTGTCTCCACACCTCGGGCGAACTTAGGGACGATCTTCTGGATCAAAGACTGGAAGCCCTTCTGGTCGGCGGGGGGAGGAGAGGGCTTAGGGGACGAGGCTCTGAAGTTTATGAACCGACTCGAGTAGGAGGCCCCCAGCGCTTTGAACCCGTAGTAGTGAGTGGCGACCACCGACACGATAGCCAGCGCCAGCGTCGTGCTGAGGTGGGCATTGGCCGAGCGGAAGAAGGGGACCAGCATCAACTCCTCCTTCCCGTGTTCGCCGGCCACTTCTTCCTCACCGTGCTCGATGGCTCTCTCCTCTGCGCTGTGGTGGGCGACCAGCACGCCGACGGAGCCAAAGCCGGGGAGGATCCCGCACCAGTTGGAGATGGCGATGAACAGGAAGAACGTCGCCAGCAATGGGAAGAAGAGGCGAGCATGTTTCCTCTCCACGCTTTCTATAAAGCTGTACAGACCTTCGCCCACCGTCTCCACGGCCACCTGGAAGCGGGAGGGCGGCCCTTCTTTCCGCTGCGCCCGGTTGTAGGCCAACCCTAGACCGATCAGGATGACCATCGTCAGCCAGGTCGCCGGTAGCGTGTTGGGGATGTGATTACCGAAGAGAGGGGCTGAGAAGGGCAACGGGATCTCCTCAGCAGCCAGCGAGATATGGGGTACATGTTCCCCTCGCAGCACCCCCAGTCCACACAGGAGGGTCATGCCCAATATGACAACTACGAGCCCTAGTCGGCCCCTGCGCGTTTTAAGGATTGCCTGAAATCCCATCTCAGGAGGTCTCCTCGTCCTCTTTTTCTTCCATCCGCCGCTTCACTGCCGAGAGCGTCCAGCGATGCAGCAGGACCGGACCGCTCATCGCCCCGATCAGGGTCAACACCAGCGTGATCCAGGGCAGGGTGCCGAAGTGTATGTCCAGCATATATCCCACCGCAAGCCCGACCACCACCGGCATAGCGACCATCAGCCCTCCCTGAGCACTGATGGCCAGCATCCAACTGATGTCTCCCCACCTGTACTTCTTGTTCGACATCTCTTGTGCCCCTCGCTTTCGCTTGTCGCCGCCGGGGGGGGATTATAGCACAGATCTTATTGGAAAACAACCGATCATCCGGTGAAGAAAGTCTGCGCGACCATCCCGAGCAGGGCCAGAAGGGGGCCGGGAAAGGTCCCTATAGCGAGCACGCCGATCCCCGCTATTCCCAGCGCGACCGCCAGCGTGGGCGAGGTGGTCAGCCGCTCCTCCGTCTGCGTCGGGGCGATGTACATAGCGCGGATGACCTTCCAGTAGTAGGCGAGAGAGATGACGCTGTTGATCACACCGACGACGGCCAGCCAGAGCAGGCCCGCCTCCATCGCTGCGGAGAAGAGGTACAGCTTGCCGACGAACCCGGCCAGCGGCGGAATACCTCCCAGCGAGAGCAGGCTGATGAGCAGCACCAGGGCCAACACTGGTGCTCGCCTGTTCAGCCCGGCATAATCATCAATAGCGTCGGAGCCGGTCCGGTTGGAAAAAGCGATGATGGCGGCGAAGGCCCCCAGATTGGTCAGCGCGTAGGCGACCAGGTAGAGGAGCACCGCCGTCACCCCTCGGGGGGAGGCCGATACCACGCCGATGAGGATGTAACCGGCCTGGGCGATGCTGGAGTAGGCCAGCAGCCGTTTGATGTTCTGCTGCCACAGCGCCACCAGATTGCCGATCGTCATCGTGAGCGCCGCCAGCGTCGCCAGCACAGTTCGCCAGTCCAGGCTGACGAACGCCAAGTCCATCGGAAACGCGATCAACGTCACCCGCAGGATGAGGGCGAAGCCGGCGATCTTGGGCCCCACCGAGAGGAACGCCGTGACGGGGGTCGGTGCGCCCTCATAGGCGTCCGGGGCCCACTGGTGGAAGGGCGCTGCAGCCACTTTGAAGGCAAAGCCCGCCGCCATCAGGATGAGAGGCGGGAGGATGAGCGGCCGCAGCGTATGCTCCGTCTCCCTCAGGACTGCGGCGATCTCGGCCAGGTCTGTCGAGCCGGTCAGCCCGTAGAACCACGACATGCCGTAGAGCATCACCGCCGAAAGGACCGCGCCGTATAGGAAGTACTTGATCGCCGCCTCGGTGGAGCGTCGGTCGTCGCGCAGGTAGCCGGTGAGGATGTACGACGTGATGCTGAGGAAATCGAAGGCCAGAAAGATCATCACGATGTTGGTCGATGCCCCCAGCAGGCACATCGCCAGGGCGGAGAAGATCAGCAGAGCGTAGAACTCCCCCTGGTATCGGCTGCGGGTCCGTATGTAGACATCGGAGACGAGGACTACGATCCCCGTTGCCATCAGCGCGACCATTTTGATCGCCAGCGCGAAGGGATCGCAGGAGAGCACGAAGAGCACCCGCGCGTTGCAATCCCAGAGGGTAAGCGTGGCGACCAGCGCGCTGGCCAGCCCCGCCAGCGTGACGTACGGCAGCCAGCGTTTCCCTTCCTGACGCGGGCGAAGCCCATCCAGCCCCAGGATCAGCATGCCCGCCACTAGGAGCACCAGCTCCGGTGAGAGCAGCCACAGGGTCTGGGCCAACGTGAGTGTCGGTTCTGCTGGATTCAACGTCTGTCCTCCCTAGGGCAACCCGTTCAACAAGGCCACCATCGCAGCGTTGAACGTCTCCAGAAGGGGGGCGGGGTAGAGGCCGATGATGACCATGGTCAACACCAGCGGCCACATTGTTGCCTTTTCCCACCACTCCATGTCCGACAGCATGCCCCACCTTTCCTTATCAAGCGTGCCGAGGAAGATGTGCTGCACGATCTTCCAGAGGATGTAGGCCGCTGTGAAGACCACGCCCAGCACGCCGATGAAGGCGGCGATGGGGATGAAGTACACCGTGCCGCGGAAGACGAAGAACTCGCTCCAGAAGCCGGCCAGCCCCGGCAACCCCAGTGAGGCAAAGCCCGTGACCACAGTGATGCCGTAGTAGTAGGGTATCTGACTGGCCAGCCCGCCGAAGGCCTTCAGATCGCGGGTATGGGCTCGCTCGTAGATGATGCCGACCAGGAAGAACAGGCCGCCGGTGATGATGCCATGGGCAAACATCTGCATTGCCGCGCCGTTGAGCCCCGACGCCGCCGCGTCAATGGATTCCTGGTGGTTCAACATTCCCAGACCAGCCGCCGCCGCGCAGATTCCCAGCGTGACATAGCCCATATGGGCGACCGAGGAGTAGGCGATCAGCCGCTTGAGGTCCCATTGGGCCATGCAGACCAGCGCCCCGTAGACGATGCTCAGGACCGCCAGGATGGGGATGATTGGCACCTCTACGACGAAGTAGTGGAACACCTCGGGGAACAGGGGCAGCGTGATGCGGATCAGCCCGTAGGCCCCCAGTTTCAGCAAGATGCCCGCCAGGATGACGCTGCCCGCCGTCGGCGCTTCGGTGTGAGCGTCTGGCAGCCAGGTGTGGAAGGGGAAGGAGGGCACCTTGATGGCGAAGGCGACGAAGAAGGCCCAGAAAGCCACGCTGGCCCAGGTGAAGTTGTCGGCGAAGGGCTGCGCTGCCGCCGCCTCCAAGATCTGGAAGGTGCCGGTCTGGAAATAGACGCCGAGGATCGCCAGCAACATCGCCACGCTGCCCACCAGGGTGTAGAGGAAGAACTTAATGGCGGCGTACTCCCGCCGTTCCCCTCCCCACACGCCGATGAGCAGGAACATCGGCACCAGCCCCAGCTCCCAGAAGACGTAGAACAGCACGAAGTCGAGGGCGAGGAAGACGCCGAACATGCCCGTCTCCAGCAGGAGGAAGAGGAAATAGTATTCCTTCACCCGGATCTGGATGGTGCGGGCGGAGTAGAACAGCGAGAGCGTCGTCAGCAGGGCGGTCAGAAAGACCATAGGCGCGCTGAGGCCGTCTACTCCCAGATGATACCAGATGTTGAAGGCTGGAATCCAGGAGTATTGCTCCAGGTACCGCATCTCGTGGGCACCCGCCCGCGTCGTACCTATCCAGATGATGGTGGTGAGGATCAGCGTTAGAAAGGCAAACGCCGTCCCCACCCGTCGGGTGGTCCTCACGTCCTCTCTCGGGATAACCGCGATCAGCAACGCGCCCACCAGCGGGGCAAAGAGAGTAACGCTCAGAATTGGGAAGTTCATTGCATGCTCTCCTCTATACAGATTAGCAGGAATCAGATCACATCAGGAAGAACGCCACCACCAGTGCCAGCACTTCTACGACGGCCAGCAGCAGGTAGTTCTGCACCCTGCCGGTTTGGATTGGGCGGATAAACCGCCCGCCGGCCCTCACGGCGTCACCGATGCCGTCCACCAGCCCGTCCACGATGCCGAGGTCAAAGCTATCGCTGACCTCGGAGATGGACCTTCCGGCGCGGCCCGCCAGGTTGACCAGCCCATCCACGATGCGGGAATCGAGCCAGTCGCTGACTTGGGACAGGCCCCGTCCCACGCGCCCGGCCAGGTTCACCAGTCCGTCTACTACGCCGTGTTTACCTTCTACCTGGCCGTAGTCAAACGCATCGAACACGCTGGCCAGCCAGATGGAAGCACGCACGAAGGTGGCCCGGTAGACCTCGTCGAAGTAGAAGCGATTGCGCATAGCGTCGTAGAACCAGCCCAGCCAAACCTTGCGCATCGCCGCCTCCACCCGGTCTCGCTCCCCAGCCTGCATAGGCTTCCAGCCGTAGACCAGCCAGCCCAGCGCCAGCCCACCCAGCGCAAAGGCCAGTCCCAACGCCAGGGGTTGCCACACGAAACCGTGGATCGCTTCTGCCGCGTGCCCCATCGCCCGGGCCGCATGCTCCGGGGCGTGGGTCGGCTCGATGGTTGAACCGACGAAGTGGTGGAACCAGTTGGGGATGAGGCCGCCGATGACCGGGAAGTGCTCCGGGATACCGATCCAGCCCAGCCCCACGGCGAAGACCGCCAGGATGATCAGCGGCACGGTCATCGAAGGCACGCTCTCCGGGGCGTGTGCGGCGGCCTTCGTGCGCGGCTGGCCCAGGAAGGTCATGCACAACATGCGGGCGGTATAGAAGGCGGTCAGGCCGGCCGCTGCCGCCAGCACCCAGAAGACGGCCGGGGCCAGCTCGTAGGCCTGCGCCAGGATCTCGTCCTTCGACCAGAAGCCGGCAGTGATGAGCGGAAAGCCGGAAAGCGCCAGCCCGCCCACCACCAGGGTCCAGAAGGTGATCGGTTGCCGCCGGGCTAGCCCGCCCATATAGGTCATGTCGTTGGGGTTGAACGCTCCCTCGCCCTCCTCCTCGTGCTCGCCGTGCTCGTGGGCGTGGTGGTGGCCATGCTCCATTCCGTGGATCACCGACCCGGAGCCCAGGAACAGGAGGGCCTTGAAGAAAGCGTGGGTGATCAGGTGGAACGCGCCAGCCACGTAGGCCCCGATGCCCAACGCGGCGACCATGTAGCCCAACTGACTGATGGTGGAGAAGGCCAGCACGCGCTTGATGTCGTTCTGCGCGATGGCGATGATGGAGGAGAAAATGGCGGTGAACGCGCCGATAGCCGCCACGACGGTCATCTGGACGCCCCCCTCGATCGCCGCGAAGAGAGGGAAGGCCCGCACCACCAGGAAGACGCCAGCGGAGACCATGGTGGCGGCGTGGATGAGGGCGGAGACGGGGGTGGGACCCTCCATCGCATCGGGCAACCAGACGTGGAGCGGGAACTGAGCGCTCTTGCCCACCGTCCCGCCGAAGAGCAGCAGCGCGACGACCGTCGCCATCGAGAACGAGGTGCCCAGGAAGGGGGTGTGCGCCAGGTGTTCCAGCGTCTCGGGGCTGAAGATATCCCGGTAGGCCAGGGAGCCGACCTCGGCGTAGAGCAACGCCAGCCCCAGCATCAGGAACAGGTCGCCCACTTTGGTCACCAGGAACGCCTTCAGCCCGGCCCGGAAGGCGGACTCCTTCTCGTACCAGAAGCCGATCAACAGGTAGGAGCAGGTGCCCATGATCTCCCAAAAGATGAAGAAAGCCAGCAGGTTGTTGAAGACCACCATCCCCAGCATACCGGTGGCGAAGAGGGAGACGTAGGCGAAGAACCGGCTGTAGCGGGGGTCGCCGTGCATGTAGCCTACACTGTAGATGAAGATCATCAGGCAGACCAGCGGCACCATAAAGAGCATCACCGCCGTGGCCGGGTCGATGTAGACACCGAGGGAGAAGACCTCCAGGCCATTGGGCAGCCAGGGAATGAGGGCGGACTCGAAGGCATGTTCTCCCCCGCCCACCGGCAGCAGCGCCGCTGCCCAGAACACGATCTGGGATAGCACGAAGGAGGCAGCGATGCCGCCGATGACCAGCCGGTGACTCAACACCCGGTTTCGATAGGTAAATACAGAAACAGCGACGAAGGCGGCGAAGGGAAAGAACGGGATCAGCCACGCCAGGTCTAGGATAGACATAGACACCTCGATTGTTAGCCCTTGAGCAGATCGATGTCTTCCAGAACGACCGTGCCGTGGGTGCGGTAGGTGGCGACGACGAGCGCCAGCCCTACCGCCACCTCAGCAGCGGCGACCACGTAGACGAAGGCGGCGAATGCCTGGCCGGTGGCGGCGGCCGGTTCCGTGTATCGCCAGAAGGCCAACAGGTTGACGTTTACAGCGTTGAGCATCAGCTCGACGCCCATCAGGATGGCGATACCGTTGCGTCGCACCAGCGCACCATAGAGGCCCAGACAGAAGAGAGCCGCGGACAGGATGAGATACCATTGTAGCGGAACCATCATCGCTCCCTCACAATCGTCACAGCACCGATAAGCGCTACGACCAGCAACACCGAGGCTACCTCAAAGGGCAGGGCGAACCCCCCCGGGTCCACCAGCGTCAGCCCCAATAGGCCCAGGCTGTTCTCCGGCACCGGCCCGGCGGGAGCCGTCCAGGGGCCCTGCCAGGCCAGCCGGACGAACGTAGCCAGAAAGAGCGCTGCCAGAATCCCCGCTAGCCACCACTGCCGGTTGGCCCGGGGATGTCGCTGGCGCATCATCCCCCGGGTGAGCATAATGGCGAAGATGATGAGGATGCCGATGGCCCCCATATAGACGAACAACTGGGCGGCAGCGAAGAAGGGGGCTTCCAACAACACGTACAGCCCGGCCACGCCGAAGAAGGCCAGGAGCAGCCACAGGGCGGCGTGGAAAAGCTTCCGGGCGGTCACCACGCCCACCCCCGCTCCCAGCGAGATGGCGCCGAAGATGAAGAAGAGAATCTGCTGCAGCGTCATACGACCACCTCCAACTCCCCCGCCTGCGCCGCCTGCCAGGCCTCCCGACGTCGCCGGGCCTGTCGCTCCCCCACCGCCAGCATCCCCCACGTCGCCAGGATCATCGCTAGGTTGGCCCCCAGCAGGATAGACCCTCGCGTCCAGGCGGATGCACCGCCGGGGAACCCCTCGGTGGTCCCCTTGTTCACCAGACCGACCACGCAGAGGTTGACCAGCGCCAGTGGCACCAGGAACTTCCAATTGAAGGCCAGCATCTGGTCGATCCGCAGCCGGGGCAGGGTGATCTGGATCAGCATCCACAGGAAGATCACCGCTCCCATCTTGACCAGGAACCAAACGGTACCCAGGATGGGGGCCTGATCCACCCACGGCCCCCTCCAGCCGCCCAGGAAGAGGGTGGTGAAGATGGCCGCCACCGCCACCGAGTTCATAAACTCGGCCAGGTAGAACATGCCGAATTTCATACCGCTGTACTCGACGAAGTAGCCGCACACCAGCTCCGACTCCGCCTCCAGCAGCTCGAAGGGCCGGGCGTTGATCTCCGCCATACTGGCCAGGAAGAAGATGATGGCCGAGACCGGCAGGGTGACCAGAAAGATGACGTCCTGAGACCCCACAATATCCTGTGTGCTCAGAGAGCCGGTCACCATCACCACCGCCAGGACGGCGAGCAGTTGGGGGATCTCGTACCCAATCAGTTGCGCCACGGCGCGGAAAGCGCCCACGGTGGCGTACTTGTTGTTGGAGGACCAGCCGGCCATCAGGAAGACGATCAGGGCGGCGGAGGAGAAGGCCAGGATGTAGAAGATGCCGATGCTGAGATCGGCGCCGATCAGCCCCCGGCCCGGACCGAAGGGGATGACCGCCCAGACCATCACCGAGGCGAAGACGACCAGGATGGGGGCTAGATTGTAGGGGATCAGGTCAACTCCTTGGGGACGGATGTCCTCCTTGGTGAGCATCTTGATGGCATCGGCGAAGGTCTGAAGGATGCCGTACGGACCGGCCCAAGTGCCGGAGCTGTTGGGACCCAGCCTCCCCTGCATGCGGGCGGCGATCTTCCGGTATGCCCAGATCAGGAAGACGACCACCATCAGCGGGAAGAAGCCGACGACGACGGCGCCGATGGCCTTCACCACCAGCGCAGCCCCGTGTTCGGCCACACCACCACCGACCAGCAACCCCTTGATCCAGACCCCAATGTTGACGATCAGGTTGGAGAGAAACTCCATGGGACGGACCTCCAGGATATGGACAGGATGCCCTGTCGCCCCTACATCCACTCCAGCGCGCCCTTGCGCCACACGTACACCAGCGCCGCGCCCAGGAGAAGGATGAAGATGACTCCCTCGAGCACCGCGTAGAACGGCAGCCAGTTGTAGGCCAGGGCCCAAGGAAAGAGGAAAACGGCCTCTACGTCGAAGATGAGAAAGACCAGGGCGAAAATGTAGTACTGGGCCTTGAACCGGACCCAGGGCTCGCCGTGGGGCCGCAGGCCGCACTCGTAAATTTCGCTCTTACGGGGACTGGGCCGCTTGGGCCGGAGGAGCCAAGACAGGCTGATCAAAAAGATGCCGAGGAACAGGGCCACAACAAGCAAGAAGCCGACGAAGGTAAACTGTTCGAGCAAGGACGTCCTCCTTGTTCGGTGGATAGAGACGACGCTCCGTGGCTCAAAACGGAGCAGATTATAGCACACTCTTTCCAAAAGGCAAAACCGACAGGCCGGTTTTCTGGTAGCCTCCCTCTTCAGTGTTGGTGCTGCTTGCCCACCCCGCCGGGCGCCGAACCGCCCGGCTCGGTCGGCAAAGCCCTCTTGGGGGGGCGGCTTTCAGCCCGCGGGGCTCGGTTTGTGAGCCCGGACGTTCACGTCCGGGCGGGCTTGCACACAACAACACTTCACCGGGAGACTACCGGTTTTCTACACCCCCCGTTGGCGTGCCGCCTCGATGGCCGGGACGTAGAACTGCTCGGTGTACTCCCGTACCATCCGCCGCGTGCAGAAGAAGGGGGCAGTGCTGCGGACCGCCTCCTTCATCACCCGGACCCAGTCCCGGGGCACTCCATCGGCGTCCCGCTTATAGAAGAGAGGAACGACCTCCTCTTCCAGCAACCGGTACAGGGCTTCCGCGTCGTGGGCGTCCTGGGCGGCCTCGTCCCCTCCCTCCAGCGACTCGATGGCCCAGCCGTTAGCCCCGTTGTACCCCTCGCGCCACCAGCCGTCTAGCACGCTCAGGTTGATCGCTCCGTTCATAGCCGCCTTCTGCCCGCTGGTGCCGCTGGCCTCCCGGGGTGGCCGGGGGGTGTTCAGCCAGATGTCCACTCCCTGCACTAGGTAGCGGGCCACGTGCATATCGTAATCTTCAATGAAGGCGACCCGCCCCCCCAACGCCGGGTCCTTCGCCAGGTTGTAGACCTGCTGGAGCAGGTGCTTGGCCGCGTCGTCGGCGGGGTGGGCCTTGCCGGCAAAGATGAACTGCACCGGGCGGTACAGGTCGTGGACGATCCGCTTCAGCCGCTCCAGGTCGTGGAAAAGGAGGGTGGCCCGCTTGTAAGTGGCAAACCGGCGGGCGAAGCCGATGGTCAGCGCCTCCGGGTCCAGGAAGGCCCCCGCCGCCAGCACCTGGTCGGGGTCCATCTCCCCCGAGATGCGCCGCCGCCGCGCCCGCTCCCGGATGAAGGCCATCATCTTCCGCTTCTGGTCCTCATGCAGCGCCCACAGCTCCTCGTCCGGCACGTCGTCCAGCCGCTCCCACAGGTCCGGGTCGTCGTGCCGCTCCTGCCAATCGTGGCCCAGGTACTTGCGGAAGAGCCGGCCCAGCGGGCCGGAGATCCAGGACGGCAGGTGGACGCCGTTGGTGATGTGGACGATGGGAACCTCTGCCTCGGGCCGGTCGGGCCAGAGGGTCTGCCACATCCTCCGGCTGACCTCGCCGTGGAGCCGGCTGACGCCGTTGCGATAGTCGGAGAAGCGAAGGGCCAGGGCGGTCATGTTGAAGTCGCCTCCCAGCCGTCCCAGCTCCAGAAACGCCTCCCGGGTCAGCCCCAGTTCCTCCCAGTAGCCCTGGAAGTGTTTCTCCACCATCGGCAGGCTGAAGGCGTCGTGGCCCGCCGGGACGGGGGTGTGGGTGGTGAACACGGTCGTTGCCCGCACCGCCTCCGCCGCCTTCTCGAACGACCACCCCTGGGCCACCAGCTCCCGGATTCGCTCCAGCACCAGGAAAGCGCAGTGGCCCTCGTTGAGATGCCAGATGGCCGGGTTCAGCCCCAGGGCCCGCACCGCCCGCACGCCGCCGATGCCCAGGACGATCTCCTGACTGATGCGCATCTCCCGGTCCCCGCCGTACAGCCGCGCGGTCAGCGTCCGGTCCCACGGCTCGTTCTCCGGGAGATTGGTGTCTAGTAGGAAGAGCCGCACCCGGCCCACCTGTACCTCCCACAGGGCCGCCTGCACCTCCCGCCGGGCCAGCCGGACCCCCACCCGCACCTGCTGCCCCTGGGGGTCCATTACCGGTCGGAGGGGGGTGTCTTCCATTTGCAGGGGTGGGTAGATTGCCTCCTGCCAGCCGTGGGAGGGAAGCCGCTGGCAGAAGTAGCCCTGGGAGTAGAGGAAGCCCACGCCGAAGAAGGGGACGCCCAGGTCGCTGGCCTCCTTGGCGTGATCCCCCGCCAGCACCCCCAGGCCGCCGGAGTAAATGGGCAGCGAGCGGTGGAGGCCGAACTCCGCGGAGCAGTAGGCCACCGGTCGGTCGGTCAGATGGGGGTATACCTTGGGGAACCAGAGATGGCCGTCCGTCAGGTCCCGCTCGAAGGCCAGCGTCACCGCGTCGAACTGACGCAGGAAGCCGGGGTCCCGGGCCGCTTCCTCCAGGCGCTCCTGAGGGATCTCCCGCAGGATGCGCACCGGGTTGTGGCCGGTGGCCCGCCAGAGGGGGTAATCCAGGGTGCGGAAGAGCTCCCGCGCCTCCTGTCGCCAGCTCCACCAGAGGTTGTAGGCCAGGTCCGCCAGCCCCTCGATGCGCGGCGGAAGTTTCTCGCGGGTTGTAGTTAACAGATCCTCCATAAACTCCTTACCGTTTTCAGCCAAAGTCGGGGGTCACAGACCCCCTCGGAGCGTAATGTGACCTGGTCGAGCTAGATCATGCCTATGGTGCAAAGACCAGAACCGCGGTCAGCGCTGCCGCCGTCACCAGCCCGAACTCCAGCAGGACCCAGAGGCTGAGTCGCTCCAGCAGGTGTTGGTGTGCCAGACCGGTAAGCAGGTAGAAGATCGCCAGCAAGAAGAGGCCGCCGGCCCAGTTGCCGATCTGCCAGTAGTTGAGCGCCCAGGTGGCCTCGCCCACCAGGAGCCCCACGGCCCCGGCATACAGGGCCACCCGACCCACCGACACATCTGCCACGCTGAGCAGGTCCAGCGCCACCAGGAAGGCGACCAGGGTTGTCCCGCTGGCGGTGACGATGCTGCGCGTCCGGGTCCGGTAGATGACGTAGAAGAGGGAGAAGGCCAGCAGGTAGGCCAGCACGTTGAGGGAGAGCCGGGCGCGGGCGTAGCCCGGGTGGTCGGTGGAGAGGGCGCCGAACTCGGCCGAGACCGCCAGGCTGATGATCAGCGCCGCCAACAACAGCCCCCCCGCCCACATCCCCTCGGCGGGGGCCATCTCTACCAGGTAGGCCGCCATCCCCGCCAGCAGGCTGGGAAGCACCCAGGAGAGGTAGAGGGGGCGGGGAAGGCGGTGGGGGGCGTCTGGGTGGGCCGCCAGCACGTAGCGGGTCCCGAAAGCGGTCAACCCGGTCACCAGCGCCACCAGAAGCCACGTCTTGGTGACCCGAACCTCCAGGGGCGAGCCCAAGACGCTCAGGTCCCAGGCGGCTTCTGGCAACTGAATGAAGCGGAACAGGACGCCGATCAGCAGGATCAGGGCGACCAGCACCGAGAGCCGATCGCGGTCCAGGCGAGGGATACGCTCTGTCATGGTAGCCGTTCAGACCTCCGAGAGGGGTTTTCTCGGCGGTCTCCCGGGACGCTCTGTCCAGATGCTTGAGTAGACCCCATATGCGCGGACGGGATTGTACCGCTGAGGGGAGGATTTGTCAATCGGCGATCACCGCCGGACCCGCTCGATGCGGCCGCCCAGGGAGCGCAGTTTCTCCTCGACCCGTTCGTATCCCCGGTCGATCTGGTTCACGTTGCGGATGATGCTCTGGCCGCGGGCGCAGAGGGCCGCGCCCATCAGCGCCATCCCGGCCCGGATGTCCGGGCTGACCAGGACGTCCCCGTGGAGGGGGGAGGGGCCCTGCACCACACAGCGGTGGGGGTCGCACAGGACGATGCGGGCTCCCATGAAGATCAGTTTGTCCACGAAGTAGAGGCGGCTCTCGAACATCTTCTCGTGGAAGAGGACGGTTCCCTCGACCTGGGTTGCCAGGACGATGGCGATGCTCATCAGGTCGGCGGGGAAGGCCGGCCAGGGGGCGTCGGCGATAGTGGGGATCGCCCCCCCCAGGTCCGGCACCACCCGAAGGGGCTGGTCGGCCGGGACGTGGATGTCCTCTCCCTCCACCTCCACCCGCACCCCCAGCCGCTCGAAGACGTAGCGGATCATCCGCAGGTGGTGGGGGGCAGCATCCCGGATGCGGACCTCGCCGCGGGTCATCGCCGCCATCGCGATGTAGCTTCCCACCTCCATATGGTCGGGACCGATGGTGAACTCCCCCCCGCGCAGTCGATCCACGCCGTGGATAGTGAGCAGGTTGGAGCCGATCCCCTCGATCTGCGCCCCCAGCCGGTTGAGCATATGGCACAGGTCCTGCACGTGAGGCTCAGAGGCGGCGTTGCGGATGACCGTCGTACCCGTGGCCAGCACCGCGGCCATAATGGCGTTCTCCGTCCCGGTGACGGAGGCCTGATCCAGTAGGATGTCGGCCCCGCGCAGCCGTAGGGCCCGCAGGCGGAAGAGGTCGTTGACATCCACCTCCGCCCCCAGCTCCCGGAAGGCCAGGAAGTGGGTGTCCACCCGCCGTCGGCCGATGACATCCCCTCCGGGTGGCGGCAGCTCCACCTGGCCGAGCCGGGTCAACATCGGGCCGGCCAGCAGGATGGAGCCCCGGATGCGGCGGAACCGCTCCCGGTCGAAGGCGGGCAGGCGGACCTCTCGGGCGTGCAGCCGCCAGGTGTGGGGGTCGAGCTGCTCCACCTGGACGCCGATGTCGGCCAGGAGCTCTCCCATCGTCCAGACGTCCTGGATGTCCGGCAGGTTGCGCAAGACGACCGGCTCGTCGGTCAGAAGGCAGGCCGCCAGCGCGGGCAGCGCGGCGTTCTTGTTGCCGCTGGGGGTGAGCGTTCCCTGTAGCGGGTGGCCTCCCTCGATGATGAGTTCTTCCACGGTAGCCCTCCGTAGTGGATTCTAGGTTGCGGATTGCAGGTTCGAATCTGCAATCAAAGATGCACCCTGACCGGGTCTCCCGGCTGGGCCTTCAGGACCTCCTGGGCGTTCCCCTGCCGCACCGCGATCTCCAGGAAGCCCTCGCTGCCCACCAGCGGTACCAGCTCCCCCATCTCGGCCTCCCCATAGGTCCGGCGGATGCCCGCCAAAGAGCGGCCGGCCATCTCGACCCGCACCTTTGCTGCAGCGAACCGGATCGGCGGGGAGGATTCGCGGCGGAAGGCCGGACTCAACACCAGATCGTCCCCGTCCCACTGAAGACGCCCCACGCTGGTGATGAGGTTGCCGAACCGGTCGGCGTGGAGCAGCTCCCCTTCCACCCCCTCCGAGCCGACCTCCAGGCGGGGGAGGGGCAGGGAGATGAGGTCGGTCACCGGGGGCCCCAGCTCCTCCAAGGGGACCCCCGCCGCCAGGTGGGCCGCCGCCGGGGAGAAGAGGTCCCGTCCGTGGAAGGTGTTGCTGACTCGGGCCGGCCGGTGGGCCGGGTTGGCCAGCTCCACCGCCCGCCACTCCCGCACTTCGCTCAGCACGTAGGTGAAGAGCCCGTTATCCGGCCCCACAAAGGTCCCCCGAGAGGTCTCCAGGGCGATGGCCCGCCGCTCGGTGCCCACGCCGGGGTCCACCACCACCACGTGGACCGTATCCGACGGGAAGAAGGGAACGACGGTGTACAGGAGATAGGCGGCCTGGCGCACGTCTTGGGGAGGGATGTGGTGGGAGAGATCGACCAGGCGGACGTCGGGGGCGATGGAGAGGATGACCCCCTTCATTACCCCCACGTATCCGTCGGAGACCCCGAAATCGGTGGTTAACGTGATGATTCTCATAAGCTTACCCTTGTACCCATCCTCGGCTTCGCTCCACCGCCCGCTTCCAGCCAGCGTAGGCCGCCTCCCGTCGGGCCTCGTCCCATTGTGGCTCGAAGACCCGATCCACCCCCCAGTTGGCCCGCAGTTCCTCGAGGCCCGACCACAGCCCTACCGCCAGTCCGGCCGCGTAGGCCGCGCCCAGGGCGGTGGTCTCGTTGACCTGGGGGCGGACGACCGGCACCCCCAGCACGTCGGCCTGGAGCTGCATCAGGAAGTCGTTGACCGTGGCACCGCCGTCCACCTTGAGAGCGGTCAGATGGATGCCGGAGTTGGCCCGCATCGCCTCCAGCACGTCCCGGGTCTGGTAGCAGATGGCCTCCAGCGTGGCCCGCACCAGGTGGGCCCGGTTGACGTACCGGGTGAGGCCGACGATGACGCCGCGAGCGTCCATATCCCAGTAGGGGGCGAAGAGCCCGGAGAAGGCGGGGACGAAGTAGACCCCCCCGGCGTCCTCCACGCTGGCGGCGATTTCCTCGGTCTCGGCGGCGTTCCGGATCAGCCCCAGGTTATCCCTCAGCCACTGGACCGCCGCGCCGGTGACGGCGATGGAGCCCTCCAGCGCGTAGGTGGTCCCCTCTGGCAGGCCGTAGGCGACGGTGGTGAGGAGGCCGCTGTTCGATGGAACCGGCTGGGAGCCCGTGTTGAGGAGCATGAAGCAGCCGGTGCCGTAGGTGTTCTTGGCCTCGCCCGGCGTGTAGCAGGCCTGTCCGAAAAGGGCCGCCTGCTGGTCGCCCAGATCGCCGCAGACCGGCACCGCTGCCCCCAGGGGGCCGTCGGCTCGCGTCGCGCCGTAGAGGGTCGGGTCGGAGGAGGGCCGGATCTGGGGCAGCATCTGCCGGGGGATGGAGAGAGTCTCCAGGAGCTCCTCGTCCCAATCCAGCGTGTGTAGGTCCATCAGCATCGTGCGGCTGCCGTTGGTGACGTCGGTGACGTGGGCGCCGCCCTCCGGCCCGCCGGTCAGGTTCCAGATGACCCAGGTGTCGATATTGCCGAACACCGCCTCCCCCGCCTCCGCCTTCTCCCGCAGCCCCGGCACGTTCTCCAGCAGCCACTTTAGCTTGGGGCCGGAGAAGTAGGTGGCGATGGGGAGGCCGGTCTTGGCGCGGAAGGTCTCCTCCAGCCCGTCGGCGATCAGCCTTTGGCAGATCTCGCGGGTGCGGGTATCCTGCCAGACGACGGCGTTGTGGAGGGGCTCGCCGGTGCGGGGGTCCCAGACCACGGTGGTCTCCCGCTGGTTGGTGACGCCGATGGCGCCGATCTGCTTGGGGGGGATACCCCCCTCCTCCAGCGCGCCAGCGATCACTCGCCGGGTTTTGGCCCAGATCTCCAGCGGGTCGTGCTCCACCCAGCCGGGCCGGGGGTAGATCTGGGTGTGCTCCTCGTAGCAGGAAGCGACCACCCGCCCTTGTCGGTCGAAGATCATAAAGCGGGTACCGGTGGTGCCCTGGTCCAGGGCGGCGGCATAGCGCGGTTGGTAGGGCATTGGAGTCCTCCTGGTTGCTGGATGCTCTTTGTTGTACATCAAGGGGGGGAAAAAGGCAACTGAAGGGGCGGGTGGCAGCCCTCCCCCCCTACCGTGATGGTAGGGCAATTGCATGTTTCCGGAGAGGAGCCCGCGAATCCCTATTCGTGGGCGCGCCGGAATGGGATTCCGGCGCTACCGCCTAGAAAATGCGATCGCCCTAGGCGCGGTATTGTATTGGTGGGTACTTGCGTGAACCCCCCGTCCGTGTTATAATCTCAAACAGTATATGGGTGTGGTGGAAAG
>DQUX01000150.1 GCA_015662065.1 Anaerolineales bacterium
ATCTCGGTCACCTCCTCTGTGCTATGATGTGGTCTCAAGTATACCATTTCCTCGATTTTTCGGATAGGCTCTAAGTACCATTGCGCGAAGGCCGCCATAACGGTGAGCATTGCCCGACCAGTAGGGGTTGTGAAGTCAAACGATTCTGTGGCCGAGACAAGGGTAACCCCCAGTTCCTCTTCCCGAAGGGTCATCAGCACGTCCACCACGGAACGGGAGAAGCGGTCCAGTTTGTGGACGATGATCACGTCGAAACGCCCGGCTCGGGCGTCCTCCACCATTTGCTGAAACTGGGGGCGTTGAGTTGCGCGGGCACTCACTCCAGGGTCGGTGTAGATGGCCATCACCTCCCAGCCGCGCTCTTGGGCCAGCCGCTCACAGGCCGCTCGTTGCGCATCCAGGCTGAAGCCATCCAACTGCAATTCCGCAGAGGAGACCCTGCTGTAGATTGCCGCCCGCACGGTCCGCTACCTACGGGTCTTGGTGTCTCTGGCAGGCCTGCCCGTCACCCTCCAGGATCCGCAGCAGGATGGAGGCCAGCACTTTCAGTAGCGCCTCAACCTGCCGAGCATCCGCAATCTGGAGGGTGATCCGGTCCGCCTTCACGGTATCCGCTTCCATCGCTATAGATCCCACACCGTCATCTGCTCATAGGGCGGGGCGGGGAGGCCGGTTACCCAGCGCCGGACCCGCTCCGGGGGGATGTCCAGTAGTTCCGCCCAGTGCGCCCCGGTCGTCCGCAGCCAGCGCCTTGCCTGGGCCGCAAGTTCGGGATCGCCGCTTCGGGCATCCTCAAGGGCCTGAAGGAGCACCTTCGCCAACAGTTGCCGCTCGGTGGTCATCCCTGCCTGCCCACGCCAGGTCGGCAAGTAGCGCTGACAATTCCTCGCGCGATGCCCTTACCGCAGCGACCCGCTGCGGATCGATGGGTCCCGTGGGACGCAGGAGCCGGGTGTCTGGAAGCCCTGCCGCCCGCAGCACAGCTACCGCCGCCTGGTGGCGCAGCTGCTTGTCGTCCCCGCGCAACTCGTCGGCCAGCGCCTCCACCGCGTCGCGTACGAGACGCCGCAGGCCGTCCATCGTCTCCTCCCACAGTTCGGCCCTCCGCCTGTTCAGCGTGGCTATGAATACGTCATCGTGGTTGCGCCGGGTGTTGACCGTCTGCCGGGTCACGCCCACCACCTCGGCCACCTCCCGGTCGGAGGCCCAGGTCAGCAGCAGTCCGATCGCCCGCTCCTGCTCCACGCTTAACTGTCGGCTTTTGTCAAATTTCGTCATCTTCTCTCCTTCCTTCCCGTCAGCGGGAAAAGCGTCCCTCCTGCAACCTGATAGAAAGGCCTATGTATCCTCACCACGGCCCCTAATTCTTCCACGCAGCGCCGCAACAGCGGGTCGGCCCAGGTGTCCCAGCCCATCCCCCAGCAGGGCCACCCAGCCCGCTTTGCCAGCGCTGCCCATCCCCGCTTCCACGCCTCGGGCTCCATCGCACTAGCCCTGGCCGGCAACCGCCCCGCTTCGGCCTGAAAGGGATCCTCCTGGGGGCGGGAGACCGAGAGTTCGCCGTATCGGCAGTTTTGGCAAGAGGTCACCGCCCGAAAGGGAATCGCCTGTGGACTGAAGGCCGTAGCCGAGGCCGCAGGCCGTGCCTCTGTCTCCACCCGTTCCAGGTGGTAGATCACCCAAGCCCGCAGGTCACCGCCTGCCTGGTAGAAGTCGGTCAGGTCCTTCCCCTGGAGGGGCCAGACCCTTCGCACCCCGGCGGAGAAGTCGTCCCACCAGGCTGCGCTCTTCTCTCCTGCATCGTCGCGGTCGGTGGCTACCGGCCAATGGGAGGCCCCCAGCAGGTGGGCCAGAAAGCGAGGGGAGGGCCGGGCCGTCGCGCTCCCCAGGGCCACCACGTCTACCAGATCGCCCGCCTCCTGCCAGAGGAGCAGGGCGTCAAACTCTCCTTCGCAGATCATCGCCACGCGCTTCCCGTCTAGGTGGTTCAGCCCAAACAACGCCCGCTTCCCTCCGCCCTTTACCTGCTGGTACTTTGGCCCAGGCAGGGGAGGGACAGGCCTTCGCACCTTCAGATACCACAACGTCCTGTCTACGAAGCATGGGATCACAATCCCCCTAGGTACGAACAGACCCGCTATCTTGCGGTCGTCAGGGCTATAGCCCAGCCGCCATGCTTTCAGTGTCTCCTCCCGGAGCCCTCGCCCGGCCGGCCAGGACCGTGCTCTCTCCTCGGTCTTCCCAGAGGGCCGCCTCCCAGGTGGCCAGGACCTCCTCCGCCGCCTTCGGATTCCACGTTGGCCCGGCGGGATCCGCAGGCAACGTCCTGGTCTCCTACCGTCGCTTTACCGCTGTCCGCCGTGTGACGGGTTGGCTACCGGTCAGGCCTAGCCGTTCCAACGCCTCCCGATAGGTCAGGCCGTCTCGCGCCCGCAGGTAGTCAATCGCGTCGCCGGATCGCTCGCACTGCCTGCACCACCATCGTCCCTTGCCGTCGGGGTGATCCGGCCAGACACGGAAACGGTCCTCTCCCCCACAAAAGGGACAGGGACCGGCTCACTCCCCGCCGTTGGTGGAGGCCACCCGGCGGAGGGGGGTATCCGCCCCGATCAGGGCAAACAGGTCAATCCCGGTCAGATCAGCTATCTCTCCCGCCCTGTGACAAACTATCAACCGATGGATTGTGGCCCACATTCCGCACCTCAGCATAGCCAAGAAAGGAATTTTGCGGTATCCTCTTGGAGAGGAGGCGTTTTCCAA
>DQUX01000236.1 GCA_015662065.1 Anaerolineales bacterium
AAGTCTTGGCCTCATTACTTTTACTCCCTTGAGGGTTAGGATGCAGGCTTTGGCTCTGCGTCTCTACGTCTCCTTATAGTACAGACTACTGCAAATTCGTGCCTGGTTTTTTGCGCCCGCACCGGCCTGGAAGAGCCGGTGCTAGGTCACTTTTCGGCCCATTTTGGGGCCTAGCGCCGCCTGTTCACGGCGGTGCGGGTTAGCATAACGCGGAATGAATTTACGCATCGGTGTATTTAGGCTGGTTCGGTGTGCACCACTACCCGCTGCACCTGCGGAAGCCGCTGGCGCACCGCCGCTTCCAGCTCGCTGGCGATACGGTGAGCCTCCTCCACCGGGGTGCGCCCGTCCACTTCGCAGTGGAGGCTGAGCACATAGTGGCCGCTGCTCCGGTTGACCTCTATCCGGTGACACTCGGCCACCCCGTCCACCTGTTGGAGGGCCTCCTGCACCGCCGCCTCCGCCCGTCGGCGCATCTGGGGGTCCTCCCCGGAACTGGCCACGCTGGTGCGGCGGGGTTCGATGTGGGTGACGACCCGGGCGACGCCGGGCATAGCTTGCAGGATCCTCTCCTCCAAGGCGGAGGCCAGGTCGTGGGCGGCCCGGAGCGGCAGATCTCCTTCCACCTCGCAGTGCAGGTCCACCGTCAGACCGTCCGGCCCTTCGTGGATGAAGACCTGGTGGACCGGCGTGCCGTGCCGCTGGGCCAGCAGCGCCACCCGTTCGTGGGGGGTCTCGTCGGGTCGGGCGGTCGGCTCCACGCGGACCACGACGTCTACCGGGGTCAGGTGGGATTGGAGGGCCGTCTCCACGGCGGAGGCGACGTTGTGGGCCGTCTCCACCCCGGCGGCCCGGTCCACGCCGATGGTGACCTCGACGAAGGTCTTGGCCCCCACGCGGCGGGCGCGGAGTGCCTGACAGGCTACGACCCCGCTCACCGCGGCCACGATCTCGCAGGCTCGTTCCGCCAATCCCTGGGGTTCCCGATCCAAGAGCACATCCACTGCCTGGCGGGCCAGCCGGAGCGCACCGGTCAGCACCACCCCGGCCACCAGCAGCGCGGCGGTCGGGTCTGCCCAGGGGATGCCGGCGCGGGCGAAGAAGAGCCCGGCGATGACCAGGCCGGAGCTGAGGATGTCGCCGGTGAAGTTGAGGGCGTCGGCAGCCAGGGCCTGGCTGTGATGCCGGCGGGCCGTCCGGTGCAGCATCGCCGTCCGCACCAGGTCTATCCCAATGGACAGGACCATCACGCCGACCGCCACCTCCGCGTATCGCACCCCCTCCGAGCCGGTCAGCAGGCGGCGCACGGCCTGGTAGCCGATCCCCAGGCAGGTGAGCACCAGCAGCCCGGTCTCGGCCAGGGCGGAGAGGCTCTCCACCTTGCCGTGACCGTAGGGATGGTCGGCGTCGGCGGGGCGTTCCGCCACGCGGACGGCGAAGTAGGTCGTCAGCGTGGTGACCAGGTCCAGCCCGTTGTCGGCCGCCTGGGCCAACACGGACAGGCTGCCCGTCGCCAGGCCGATGATCAGTTTCAGAGCGGTCAAGAAGGCAGAGGTGAGCACGGAGCCCAGCGCTACTGCCTTCTTCTCGTGGGAAGCCTCGTGGGGCAGACTGTCGACCTGCCGTGTGCTCTTGGACATGTCCATCCAGTTGAGAATGAGCGGGACTCCCTCTATACGCGAGTGACATATTGGCCAGTGCGGGTGTCCACCCGGACCACGTCGCCGGTCTGGACGAAGAGAGGCACCTGGACCTCCAGCCCGGTCTCCAACGTCGCTTTCTTGGTCGCGCCAGTCGCCGTGTCGCCGGCCACGGCCATCTCCGCATCCACCACCTCCAGGTCCACGGCGGTGGGCAGTTCCACCTCCAGCGGCTGGCCCTCGTAGACGGCGATGACCAGTTCCATTCCCTCCTTCAGATACCGTGCCTGTTCAGCAAGCGCTGCGGCAGACAGCGCCATCTGATCGAAGGTCTCGGTGTCCATAAAGTGATAGAGGTCCTCGTCGTTATAGAGGTACTGGACCCCTCGCCGTTCGATGCGGATATCCTCGACCCGGTCGCCGGAGAGGAAGTTGTGCTGGATGGTAGCGCCGGTGCGGAGGTTGCGCAGCTTGGTGCGGATGATAGCCTTGCCCCGGCCCGGCTTGTAGTGCTGATATTCCAGCACCTTGTAGAGCTGGCCGTCCATCGTGAAGGTCACGCCGACGCGCAGTTCGTTGACGTCGATCATCCTATCCTCCCCAAAAGGTCTACGCTCCCCGCGCTTCTCGGGGGCGACGTCATTATACCAGCACCAGGCGGGTGGTCAACCGGGCGACCACGAGGGTTTGGCGACTGAAGCCGTGGGGACGCTCTACCGCCCCCCGTAGATCTGGGCGAAGTACCGTTTGGACCGGTTGTAGGTCCGCTCCGCCTCCGGCGGGAAGACGCAGCCGGGGAGTTCGTCCATCCTCAGGTGGTAGGCGATGCACTCGCAGCACTTCCCCTTGCGGGAGCAGGGCTCATAGGTGCAGGTGCATCGGGCGCGGTTGAGCTCGAGGTTGCACTCCATGCTGTCTTGCCTCCTCAGTGATCTTCGGTCCCTCTCGAACAATACGCTTCCACGACCTCGTAGAGGACCCGCACGCCGAAGGCCAGGGCCTCGATGGGGATGCGTTCGTTGTGGCCGTGGACCATTCCCAGGAAGTCTATCTCCGGCGGGAGACACATCGGGGAGAAGCCGTAGCAGGGGATCCCGGCGCGGGCCAGATGCTTGGCGTCGGTCCCGCCGACCATCACCATCGGCACCACTGCCACCCCCGGATCGTGGCGCTCCAGGACCTCTGCCATCGTCGCAAAGAGGGGAGTCCGGCTGGTGGTCTCCACCGGCGGCGCGATCTCGATGGGCTCGAACTCGAACCCCGGCCCGACCACTGCCTGTACCTCGGCCAGGAAGGTCTCCAGGCTCTGCCCCGGCAGGATCCGTCCGTCCAGCTCCACCTCTGCCTCGGAGGGGATCACGTTGGTCTTGTTCCCCGCCCGTAGGACGGTGGGGGAGACGGTGTTGTGGAGGAGGGCATGGAAATAGCTGGCGAAGGGGTGGTTGCCGAGGAGAAGGCGGAGGAGGGGGGGGCTGAGGGCCGGGTTGAGGAGCAGTCGCAGGCCGGCCCCCGGTATCCCGCCCAGGCTGCTGGCCATCCCCTCGAACATCTCGGTCACGGCGTCGGTGCGATGGAAGGGGAGGTCGACCCGCCCCAATTTGGCCACCGCCTCCGCCAGCTTGACCGTGGCGTTATCCTGGTGGGGCATCGAGCCGTGGCCCGGCCGTCCCCGCGCCCGCATCCGTACCCAGCAGATCCCTTTCTCCGCCACCTGACAGAGGTACACCCGCCGCCCGCCCAGGTCTACCGGGAAGCCGCCGAACTCGCTCAGGGCATGCTCCGCCTGGATCAGGTCCAGATGCTGGTCCACCAGGAACCCCGCTCCGTACTTTCCGCCCATCTCCTCGTCGGCGGTAGCGGCGAAGATGACGTCTCGTGCCAACTGGGTCTCTTCCCGCTTCAGCAGGAGCATCGTCATCAGTTGCATAACGACGATGGACTTCATGTCCAGCGCCCCTCGGCCCCAGATCATTCCATCGACCAGTTTGCCGCCGAAGGGGTCGTGCTGCCAGTGCTCCGGCTCCGCCGGGACCACGTCCAGGTGAGAGAGCAGGAGGAGGGGAGGGTCCTCGCCGCTGCCCCGGTAGCGGACGACGACGTTCCCTCGGAGCGGCGCTGATTCCAGCACGACCGGGTCGTATCCCTCGGCGGAGAGGACATCCGCCAGGTAGTCGGCCGCCTCCCGTTCGTTGCCCGGCGGGTTGGTGGTGTTGATGCGCAGCAGGGCCTGCAGGTGCTGGACGGCTTCGTCGGTGGCCTTTTCCCATTCGATCTTCATGGAGCGTCTCCGCCCGGTGGATGTTGGGATTATACCGGTTTCTGGGGGAGTGGCAAAATGTGTTCTGCGTTCTGTGTTTTGCGAGGGTCCACCTTTCGCTCTCGCGCTCCTGGAGTAGTTTCCGGCAGGCCCGCGCTCGTTTCCGCTCGTCCCTGGTCTCGGATGGACCGCGTGGAGTAGGGGGGGCAAGAACAGGCCCCGGATCAGCATATCGAGGACGACCACGTAGAGGACAGCGTTCCAGGCCATGTGCCATCCAGACGGTGCCCTGGTCTGCGGCGCGGGGCCACTGGGTCTGAAGCCGGTCGGCATCGGCTGGAGGCGGGGAGGAAACTCGCTCTAGGCGGGTCTGTGACCCGCCGATCTGATCGGTCGCATGGGTAATCGCCAAAGTGTGGGTGGGTTGACCGCGGACCCAACTTAGGCTACAATTGGTCGAGAACACCACGTTGAAGATGTTTAGCGTATGAGCTTTCACTTCCGCCTCCTCGCCACCGACGGCCGCGCCCGCGCCGGGTTGCTGACAACCCCCCACGGCGACGTACCCACGCCGGTGTTTATGCCGGTCGGCACGCAGGCCACCGTCAAGGCGGTCTCCCCCCGCGATTTGGAAGACCTGGGGGCGACGATCATCCTCTCCAACACGTATCACCTCTATCTGCGCCCTGGCGACGGGCGGATCGTCCGGCTGGGGGGGTTGCATGCCTTTATGGGCTGGAGCGGCCCTATCCTCACCGACTCCGGCGGCTACCAGGTCTTCAGCCTGGCCCAGCGGCGCAAGGTGGACGCCGATGGGGTCACTTTCCGCTCCCACATAGACGGATCCAAGCACCGCTTCACCCCGGAGAAGGTCATCGGTATCCAGGAGAACCTGGGGGCGGACATCATCACCTGCCTGGACGAATGCGCCGACCCGCTGGACTATGAGTACAACGTCCAGGCGCTGGCCCGTACCCACGCCTGGGCCGAGCGGTGCCGGGCCGCCAAGACCCGGCCCGACCAGGCGCTCTTCGGCATCGTCCAGGGCGGGGTTTTCCCGGACCTGCGGGAGCGTTCCGCTCGCTTCCTGACGGACCTGGGTTTCGACGGCTACGCCATCGGGGGGTTGAGCATCGGTGAGACGAAGGAGCAGATGCACCGGGTGCTGGAGCTCCTGGACCCCCTTCTGCCGGCCGACCGGCCTCGCTACCTGATGGGGGTGGGTACGCCGGGGGACCTGGTGGAGTGTGTGGCGCGGGGGGTGGACATGTTCGACTGCGTCCTCCCCACACGGATGGCCCGCAACGGCGGGGCGCTCACCCGCGCCGGTCGGATCAACCTGCGCAATGCCCGCTTCGCCGACGACCCCGTCCCGCTGGAACCAGGCTGTACCTGCTACGCCTGCACCCACTTCAGCCGTGCCTATCTCCGCCACCTGACGCTGGCCAACGAGATCCTGGGCCACCACCTGCTCACCCTCCACAATCTCCACCTGATGCTCACGGTGGCCCGCGAGATCCGGGCGGCGATCCTGGAAGGGCGGTTCCAGTCCTACCGGGAGGCGTTTTGGAGGCAGGCGACCGATACCGTTGGACCGCTCCGACAACCCGGTGGGGACGCAGGTTGCACACTCCCCTCGACTGGATTATAATCCCGCTGCTATGTCAGTTGGAGGAAAGCCGTCCTGCGCCCGCGCTGGAGATCTGGCCCTCCTGGTCGGCCCCAAGCGGCGGTGGCGGATCGTCCGCCTGGAGCCGGGCCAGACCCTCCAGACTCACCACGGAGTCCTGAACCACGATGACCTGATCGGCCGTCCGTGGGGCAGTCGGGTTGCCACCCACCTGGGCCACCCGTATCTCTTCCTGCCCCCCTCGATCCACGACCTGATCCTCCGGATCCGCCGCATCACCCAGATCGTCTATCCCAAAGAGGCGGGATATCTCCTTTTGAAGATGAACATCGGTCCCGGGAGCCACGTGATCGAGGCAGGCTCCGGGAGCGGCGGGCTGACCCTGGCGCTGGCCCACGCGGTGCGGCCGGACGGGCGGGTCTACTCCTACGAGACCCGCTCGGAGATGCAGCGGCTGGCCCGTCGGAACGTGGAGCGGGCCGGGCTGGCCGACGTGGTGGAGTTCAGGCTGCGGGACATCGTCGAGGGGTTCGAGGAGACCGGGGTGAATGCCCTCTTTCTCGATCTACCCACCCCGTGGGATTATCTGGAGCAGGCGTATGCGGCCTTGGTCAACGGCGGGTACCTGGGCGCGGTTCTGCCCACCGCCAACCAGGTCGCCCGGCTGCTCGCCGCCCTGGAGCCAGCTCCCTTCGGTCTGCCGGAGGTCGAGGAGATCCTGCTCCGTGCCTACAAGACGGTGCCCGCACGGCTCCGCCCGGTGGACCGGATGGTGGCCCACACGGGGTATCTGGTCTTTGCTCGGTCGCTGGTGAGCGGGGACGCGGAGGCGGAGGGGCGCGGAGACGCGGAGAGAACGGGAGGGGATGATGTTTCGTAGACGACGACCGTTGCGGCCACTCAGGCCACCCCGTCCGGGCGTGCGGCCGCCTGGGGCGGTGGGGCCGAGGGTGCGGGAGGCGTTGGTCCGCGCCCACCGGTCCCTGGAGCG
>DQUX01000411.1 GCA_015662065.1 Anaerolineales bacterium
AGCAGGGGACTCTTAATCCCTTGGTTGCAGGTTCGAGTCCTGCGCGGGTCATCTCAGGCTCCACCCCTGCTGGTGGGGCTTCTTGGTATCAGGAGGGCGCTTTCACCCCTGAGATGCCGGCTACTCCCTATAGCGTGCTGCATGTCGGTCATCACCAGCCCGACTTGCCGCCGGTGTGGATCTGTGATACCCTATCCTCAGCGCGTTCTTGTCTTGCCGGAAGGCGGTGGTCTTGGTCGGCGGCGTTATCTTCGATGTCAAGCGGTTCTCCATCCACGACGGACCCGGCATTCGTACCACGGTCTTCCTCAAGGGATGCCCCCTGAACTGCTGGTGGTGCCACAACCCGGAGGGCCAGGCCCCAGGGCCGGAGCTGGTGCTCCGGGCCGGGCGCTGCATAGGGTGTGGGGCCTGCTTGGAGGTCTGCCCGCAGGGCGCGATCTCTCTGGACAGCGGCGTCGCGCGCACCGACAGGGAACGGTGCGATCTCTGTGGGGCCTGCGTCGAAGTCTGCTACACAGGGGCGCGAGAGGTGGCGGGCCGGGAGATGACGGTCCAGCAGGTGGTGGCGGAGATCGAGCGGGACATTCCCTTCTACGATCAGTCGGGTGGGGGGGTGACCTTCTCGGGCGGCGAGCCTCTCCTGCAGCAGGACTTCCTGCTGGCGCTCCTGCAGGCGTGTAGGGAGAGGGGAATCCGCACTGGCGTGGACACCTGTGGCTATGCCCCCTGGGAGACGCTGGACCGGGTGCGGAGGCTGACGGACCTATTTCTCTGGGATCTCAAGCTGATGGACGACGCCAGGCATCGGGAATACACCGGCGTGTCCAATCGCTTGATCCTGGAGAACGTGCGGGCCCTCTCGGAGCGGGGGCACGCCATCTTCCTCCGGCTGCCGATCATCCCGGGGGTCAACGACGACGACGGGAACATCCGTCAGACGGGGGCCTTCGCCGCCGCGCTGCCCCACCTGGCGCGGGTTGACCTTCTGCCCTATCACCCCACCGGCGTTGGAAAGTACGAGCGATTGGACCAGGTCTACCGGTTGCCCGACACCCGCCCGCCGTCGGACGGGAGGATAGAGGAGATTGTGGATATGCTGCGAGGATTCGGCCTGCAGGTGAAGATCGGAGGTTGATGGTATGGCGATGACAGAGAGAGTCGCCCGGCTGAGGAAGCAGAGCCTGGAGGCCGTGCCCACCCTCTCGGCCGAGAGGGCTCTGCTGCTGACCGAGTTCTACAGCCAGGACCTGGGGCCGGTCTCCGCCCCGGTGCGCCGTGCTCTCGCCTTTCAGTATCTGATGGAGCACAAGGCCATCTACATAGGCGAAAGGGAACTGATCGTCGGTGAGAAAGGTCCGGCCCCCAAGGCAGCGCCCACCTACCCGGAGCTGTGCTGCCATAGCCTAGAGGATCTGAACATCCTGAACTCCCGGCAGAAGATTCGCTTTGTCGTCAGCGAAGAAGCCCGGCGGGCCTACGAGGAGATCGTCATCCCCTTTTGGCGGGGCAAGTCCATGCGGGATCTCCTCTTCCGGGAGATGACGGAGGAGTGGAAGGCCGCGTACGAGGCGGGGGTCTTCACCGAATTTATGGAGCAACGGGCGCCAGGCCACACGGTCCTGGACGATAAGATCTACCACAAGGGATTCCTTGATTTCAAGCGGGACATCCGGCGGAGCCTGGAGGGGCTGGATTATCTGAACGACCCCGAGGCCTACGACAAGCAGGAGGAGCTCCGGGCGATGCTCATCTGCGCCGACGCCCTGATCCGCTTCGCACAGCGGCACGCGGAGAGGGCGAGGGAGATGGCCCAGCAGGAGCCGGACCCGCGGAGGAAAAAGGAACTGGAGCGCATCGCCGAGGTCTGCTCCCACGTCCCGGCGCACGCGCCGAGGGATTTCTGGGAAGCGCTGCAGTACTACTGGTTCGTCCATCTGGGCGTGACGACCGAGCTGAACACCTGGGATGCCTTCAACCCCGGCCGGCTGGACCAGCACCTGTACCCATTCTACAAGAGGGGTCTGGAGGAGGGGACGCTCACCCGGGAGCAGGCGGAGGAGTTGCTCCAGTGCTTCTGGATCAAGTTCAACAACCAGCCTGCCCCGCCCAAAGTCGGGGTCACGGCGGCAGAGAGCAGCACCTACACCGACTTTGCCCAGATCAACCTCGGGGGGCTGCGGGGGGATGGATCCGACGGCGTCAACGAGCTCACCTACCTGATCCTAGACGTGATCGAGGAGATGCGGCTTCTCCAGCCCAGCTCCTCCATCCAGGTCAGCAAGAAGAGCCCCGGCCGGTTCATCAAGCGGGCGGCCCGCATCATCCGCACCGGCTTCGGCCAGCCGTCGGTCTTCAACACCGACCTGATCATCCAGGAGCTGATCCGCCAGGGGAAGTCCGTGGCCGACGCCCGGAACGGCGGTTCCAGCGGCTGCGTGGAGGTCGGCGCCTTCGGCAAGGAGAGCTACATCCTCACCGGCTACCTGAACATGCCGAAGATCTTCGAGATCACCCTGAACAACGGCGTGGACCCCCGCACGGGCCAGAGGATCGGGCTGGAGACGGGGGACCCGACCCAGTTTGCCTCCTTTGAGGAGCTGTTTGAGGCATATGAGAGGCAGCTCAGATACTTCGTAGACATCAAGATACGGGGCAACAACGTCATCGAGCGGCTGTACGCCCGGTACATCCCTGCTCCCTTCCTCTCGCTGCTGATCGACGACTGCATCGCCCGGGGCAAGGACTACCACGACGGCGGTGCGCGCTACAACACCACCTACATCCAGGGGGTGGGTCTGGGCACCCTCACCGATGCGGTGACCGCGGTCCGGTATCACGTCTTCGACAAGAAGAGGATGACGATGGAGCAGCTTCTATCTATCCTTCAGAGCGACTTCGAGGGGCAGGAGCGGACGCGCCAGATGTTGCTCAACCGGACGCCCAAATACGGCAACGACGACGACTATGCCGACGAAGTGATGACGGCCCTGTTTGAGGCCTACTTCCGGGCGGTGGATGGCCGTCCCAATACGAAGGGGGGCTCCTACCACATTAATCTGCTGCCGACCACCGTCCACGTCTACTTCGGCTCGGTGGTCGGGGCCACGCCCGACGGGCGGAGGGCGTGGACCCCCCTCTCCGAGGGGATCTCGCCGGTGCAGGGGGCCGACCGGCGGGGCCCGACGGCGGTGATCCGCTCGGTGGCGAAGATGGACCACGCCCGCACTGGCGGGACGCTCCTCAACCAGAAGTTTACCCCCCAGTTGCTCCAGGACGACGACGGCCTCGACAAACTGGTTCACTTGATCCGTACCTACTTCCGTTTGGACGGCCACCACATCCAGTTCAACGTCGTGGACGCGGCCACGCTGCGGGCGGCGCAGGAGAACCCAGAGCAGTACCGGGATCTCATCGTGCGCGTGGCGGGCTACAGCGACTACTTCTGTGATCTCACCAAGGCGCTGCAGGATGAGATCATCTCCCGGACAGAACACCAAGCATTCTGAGCGGTTCCAGAGGGGGAGGGCGATGGCGATCGAGATCCGACCGGTTCAGACCCATGAAGAATACCGGGCGGTGGAGCAGCTCCAGCGGGAGGTGTGGAGCCTGGAGGAGGTGGAGATCGTCCCCGACCACCTGCTGCTCACCGCCCAGAAGAACGGCGGGCTGGTGCTGGGTGCGTTCGAGGTTCCGCCGGAGGGGGGAGAGGGGCGGCTTATCGGCTATGTCTTTGGCTTCGTGGGGTTTGCCCCCGATGGCCGGGTGAAACACTGCTCCCATATGGCCGGTGTGGCTCCCGCCTACCAGAGTCAAAATGTGGGCTATCGCTTGAAACTCGCCCAGCGCGACCACGTGCTGGCGCAGGGGCTCGATCTGGTCACCTGGACCTTCGATCCGCTGGAGAGCCGGAACGCCCGCCTCAACTTCCATAAGCTGGGCGCAACCTGCCGGACCTACCTGCGGAACCTCTATGGGGACATGCGGGACGTCCTGAACGTCGGGTTGCCCAGCGACCGCTTCCAGGTGGAGTGGCACATCGGTAGCGAGCACGTCGCCGCCCGGTTGCGGGATGGCTGGGTTGGACCCTCCCTGTCGGAGCTGCTGGGCGAGGGGGTCCCGGTTCTGAACCGGGCCCCTCCCGGCGACCTGTCGCGGCCGCCGGAGACGACTCTTCCCATCGAGGGGAAGTGGCTCCTCATCCAGATACCGCCCCGCTTTCAGGTTATGAAGTCCACAGATATGAATCTGGCCCGCGCCTGGCGGCTGCACACCCGCGGTCTGTTCGAGGCTGCCTTCGCCGAGGGGTACACCGTCGTGGACCTGCTATACGAAGGAGGACGAAGTTGTTACCTGCTGGAGAAGGATTGGATCACCCGGTGAGGATCGAGCGGGTCGATCTGCACCATATCGAGCTGCCGCTGGCGCACCCCTTCGAGACCAGCTTCGGGCGGGAGACCGCCCGCCCCTGCATCCTGGTGGCGGTCCGCGCCGA
>DQUX01000386.1 GCA_015662065.1 Anaerolineales bacterium
CGACCCACGGCTCCGCCCCCAAGTATGCCGGCCTCTACAAGGTCAACCCCACGGCAATGCTCCTGGCGATCAAGCTGATGCTGGATTGGCTGGGGGAGACGAAGACGGCGGAGGCGCTGGAGAAGGCCATCGCTGGCGTCATCGAGGAGGGGAAGGTGCGGACCTACGATATGGGGGGCGACGCCAGCACCCTGGATATGGCCCGGGCAGTGGCGGACCGACTTTGATGGAACAGGCCGAACCCCGGGAAATCCGGACCTCCCGCAGGTTTCGAAGGCCTGCGGGAGGTTTCGTCCACCGATGAGGAACAGCCTCATACCAACTGTCCTTTGAAGTGCCGCTTATTCCGCCTCCAGCACCGCCTCTTCAGGGCGGTGCTGGAGGCCGTTTCTGGGGGGGTTAGCGTTCCCAGCGCCGTCTGTTCACGGCGGCGCGAGTCGGGCAAAATACGGCGCTTGTTTGGACAATCGGTATAAGGGCGCGTTTCAGTTCTGGGACATCAGGGGTTACCCATCCCGCCGCCCTCGCCTGAACCGTTCGGAGAGAGAGCGACGCTCCCCCTCGGTCCCTGATCCCAGCGGGGCACCGCACCGGCTGCAGAAACGCGCGTTGCGGTCCAATAGCAGTCCACAGCGGGGGCAGAAGACCGGCTGTACGTCTCCCAGGGGCGCTCCGCAGGCCGAGCACTTGGGGGCGCCGATGGGGTTCGCCACCCCGCAGTAGGGGCAGGTGACAACGGTCTCCTCCGCCCGCAGCCCCAGGCTGGCCCCCACGCTCTCGCAGTAATGCTCCACTGCCTCCCACACCTGCTGGGGCAGCGTCAGTCCGGAGATGGAGCGGGCGATGTCGTCTATCCGGGTGATGATGGAAATGGGGTTGACGAGGGCCAGCAACCCCGTCTGGGCCAGGTCCGCCACAGCCCCCAACCACCGCTGCTGCCCCAACGAGACCTCCACGCCTCCATCCACCCGGGCAATGCCGACGGTCAGAGCAGTCTGCGGCCCGCCCCACGCCCAATCTCGGGAGGCGACCTGCACCAGGACGTGGTCGCCCCGCCCCACCCGTTGGGCCCTCAGGTCGCCGCTGTTGAACTGCGCCACCAGCGCGTCTGCCAGCGATTCCGGATCAATCTCCCCTCGGTATGTTCTTTGCTCCACCTTGTCTCCTCCCACGCCGCAACTGCCGGGGGTTCGCGTAGCCTGATATGCGCTCCAGGAAGACAGCCCAGACCAAAGACCGCAGGAGCGGTATGACTACGCGAAGGCCGACGCCCGATCGTCCAGTATACACCATACCCCTCCGCCCGCTTCTCTGCCTGACATCCACCGGACGCAAGCCCACCGGTTAGCCATCCTCCTCGATAAGCAGACGGCGGAGAGAAATGACCTCCGCCGTCGGTGCTCGCTGCCCCACTGGCCTGCGCCAGACGGACCGTCGCTAGTCCTCCTCCCACCACACATAGATCAGCGCGCTGCCCCCCTCCTCGTAGTACTGAACCTCGATCTCGTGGTTCCCAGTGCCGACGGTGTGCTCGCCGCAGAACGCCACTCCGTTCGTCGGATGCCACTCGTCCAGCACCCGCACCCCGTCCACGTAGATCCGGGCCCCGTCATCGATCATCGCGCAGAAACGATAGGTGCCCCCCTCCAGGTAGGCCGTCGTCGTCCACCGGACGGAGAAGTAGTCGCTGGGCACCTCCGGCATCGGGCTTCCGGTGCCCCACTCGAAGCCGATCCAGGGATCATATCGGATGGCAAGGGGAGGGTCCTGAAGGTCCATATTGCCGTAGAACTGGCCGAACCAGCCCACGCCCGCCGGGGTCTCGGTGGGGGTCGGCGTCTCCGTAGGAACGACCAACAGTTCCCACCAGAAGTTGAGCCGGGCCACCTGGATGCGGTCGTAGTACTCAACCCGGACCTCGTGATTGCCCGTCCCCAGGGTGATATCGGCGCTGAAGGTCCGGACCGCCCCGTCCCGCCACTGATCGATGAGCAGGATCTCGTCCACCCACACCCGCACTCCGTCGTCCACCCGGGCGTAGAAGCGGTAGGTGCCGCCGGAGAAGTAGGCGGTCCGGGTCCAGCGGACGGAGAAGCCATCGGCGGGGACCCCCGGCGCCGGCGCGGACCAGCCCCAGTTGA
>DQUX01000142.1 GCA_015662065.1 Anaerolineales bacterium
GGCCGCCGGATAGGGACTTGCCCCGCTGGGTGGCGGCCATCACCGCCTTGATCAAGGCCACCCTCAGGCCCCCTTCCTCCAGGGCCATGAGCCCGTCGATGGTTACCCCGGCCGGGGTGGTCACGTCGTCCTTGAGGAGAGCCGGATGCTCACCGGATGAAAGCACCAACGCCGCCCCACCCAACAGGGCCTGGGCGGCCAGCTCCGTGGCCAGCTTCCTGGGGAGGCCCATCTTCACCCCGCCCTCGGCCAGGGACTCGATGATGATGTAGGCGTAGGCCGGGCCCGAGCCGGACAGGGCGGTTACCGCGTCCATCAGCTCCTCGTCCTCCACCAGGGCCACCCGCCCCACCGGCGAGAAGATGGCCTGCGCTTGCTGCAAATGCTCCAGGTGGGCATGGGCTCCGGCACAGAGCGCCGTCATCCCCTGCCCGATCCGACAGGGGGTGTTGGGCATGGCCCGCACCACCGGGACCGGGCGGGTGAGCAACCCCTCGATCAGGCTGGTGGGGGTGGCGGCAGCCACCGAGATCAGAAGCTGCTCTGGGACGAGGAGCCCTCCGATCTCGGAAAGCACCTTCGGCACGGTTTTGGGCTTAACCGCCAGGATGACAACGTCCGCACCTTCCACCAAGGCGCGGTTATCGGTGAGCACTCGGATGCCGAGTTCCTCGCCCTTGAGGTGGGCGGATTCGGGATGGGCGGTGGTGCCGGAGAGCTGCTCCGGGGCGACGAGGCCCGACTCCAAGAGCCCCCGAGCCAACGCCATCCCGATCGTCCCCAGGCCGATGACGGCGATACGCTTTCCCGTGAGCATGAGGCCCATTTTAACGCGTTTGCCGACTCACGGCGCAAGGGATGCTGATGATGGGCAAAGAAAAAGGGGCGTGGCGTGCCACGCCCCTTTGCGCTCTCCTCAGCTCCCCGGTTAGGGGATCACGAAGGTGACGTCCGCGAAGGACGGGATGGCCACCACCTTGGAGGACACCACCACCTCCAGGCGGGTGGAGCCGGAGGGCAGCGTCTGCACCACCGAAGCGGGCAGGTTCACCACCCACTCGCCCTCCACGTACATTTCGGCCTCACCCACGTAGGCCAGGTTCCCCTCGTAGTCGAACACGAGGTACTTTACGAACAGGATCTCGTCCGAGGGATAGGACTCGCCCTGGAACGTGACCTTAACCGGGATTACGGCACCGGTCCTGGGCAGCACCCGCGGCCCGATGACCTCGAGCTCGGCGATCTTGGGCTCGCCGAACGCGAGCCACTTATCGGACGGGTCGGGGAAGGCCTCGAACTTCTCGAGGACCAGCGAGCCACCCACTGGGTCGACGTTGCCCAGCTGGAACGGCCCCCAGCCCACCCAGAAGTGGCCCTTCTCTTGATACCAGGCGAGCAGGTTCTGGTAGCGAGCCTGGGCCTCGGCCTCGGTGATGTAGGCCCCCAGGGTGGGCTCGTACGGGATGTAACTCTCAGCCAGTGCCTGCTGGAGGTACTTGTCCAGGATGTCCAGCACCGGCCCGGCCACGTAGTTCATCCACTCCACGCCCAGGGTGTCTGCCTTGTCCGAGGAGAAGGCGGCCTCGCCCGCGCCCTCGGCCA
>DQUX01000191.1 GCA_015662065.1 Anaerolineales bacterium
ATCTGCCCTCGCCGGCCGGGTGATCGACTTTCAGCAGCAACCGGTGAAGAGAGCACGGGTCGTCCTCTACCTCAACGGGGAGGACGAACCCTACACCGAGGGGGAAAGCCAGAGGGACGGGACTTTCGTCCTGGACCTCCCCGACGGGCCGGTGGACAGGGTGCGGCTGGAAATCAGCCATCCCCACTTCCGGACCGCCGTCTGGGAGGCGACGTGGGCCGACCTGGAGCGGCTCAACAACGGCTCCGCCGTCCGTCTGCCGGACATCGTCCTCGAGCGCCAACTGACGGTGGGCTTCTGGGTCGCCACGCTCACCTTCGTTGCCGTCCTCCTCTTCATCGCCACGGAGCGACTACACAGCACGATGGCTGCCCTCTTGGGAATGGCGATCATCTTGGGGGTCAGCCTCGTGGGTCGGCCCATCAACGAGCAATTGTTTATCATCGACTTCGACCAGGCCATCGAGTACGTGGATTTCAACGTCGTCTTCTTAGTGATGGGAATGATGATCGTCATCGGCGTCATCGAGGAGACCGGCATCTTCCAGTGGATGGCTTACCAGGCGTACCGACTCTCCCGGGGCCGTATCTGGCTGCTGGTGGCCTCCCTGATGTTGCTGACCTCGGTGGCGTCCGCGCTTCTGGACAACGTGACGACGATGCTGCTGGTGGCCCCTATCACCCTCCAGATCGCTCTTACGCTGGGGGTCGACCCGCTGGCGCTGCTGATGCCGGAGGTGCTGGCCTCCAACGTGGGCGGCATCAGCACTCTCATCGGCACGCCGACCAACATCCTCATCGGCTCCTACGCCGACATCACCTTCAACGACTTCCTGGTCAACCTGACCCCCGGCGTGTTCCTGGCCCAGATCGCACTGACCGTCTACGTGCTCCTCATCTATCGAAAGCAATACCGGGGCGCCGGCATGGCCATTTCCCCGGTTCTGCTGGCCCGGTTGGAGGAGAACGCCCGCATTACCCAGCCGGACAAACTGCGCAGGGCGGGTTCTATCTTCCTCGGCATCATCGTCCTCTTCATCCTCGGCGAACGATTCCACCTGGTCCCCGCCGTCACCGCCATTCTCGGCGCGGTAGCGATGCTGCTGGTGGTTCGGGCGGACATCGAGCAGATGCTCAGCGTGGTCGATTGGACCACACTGATGTTCTTCATCGCCCTCTTCATCGTGATCGGAGCGGTCGAGGAGGTGGGGCTGATCAGTTACATCGCCGCCGGGATTCGATTCCTGGTGGGAGACAGCCTGGTGGCGGCGACCCTGGTGGTGGTGTGGGCAGGGGCGATCCTCTCCGGCGTGATCGCCAACATCCCCTTCACCGCGGCGATGCTGCCGGTGGTCGGATTCCTGACCCGGAGTCTTCCCGGGGCTGCCAACAAAGTTCTCTTCTACAGCCTCTCCATCGGCGCGGCGATGGGAGGGAACAGTTCACTGATCGGCGCGTCGGCCAACATCGTGACCGCCGGGATCGCCGAGCGGGCGGGCTACCCAATCACGTATCGGACTTTCCTAAAGATCGGTCTGCCCGCGATGGCGATCACCGTAGCCGTGGGCACAGCCTGGCTTTTTATCCACTTCTAGGGGGTGCCGGATGGGAAAGATCCTATGCGCGACGCGGGGAGGGGAGGCCAGTTACCGCACCCAGGACGCGGCCATCGCTCTGGCGCGAGAGCGGGGGGATTCCCTCATCTTCCTCTACGTGGTGGACACCCATTTTCTCGACCGGACGGAGC
>DQUX01000145.1 GCA_015662065.1 Anaerolineales bacterium
CCTTTGATTTCTTTGCGTTCTCTGTGTCCTTTGCGGTGAATTCAGCCGCCATTCGCCAACAACACTCTAGGGGAAGACTGCCCGTCATTCGTGATTGAATTTTCAGATCGGCTACTCGTACCGCAGCGCCTCGATGGGATTCAGGCGGGAGGCCCGCCAGGCCGGATAGAGACCGGAGGTCAGGCCGACGACGGCGGAGACGGTGGTCGCCAGCAACACCGCCTCCGGGGTGACCACCGAACGGAAGTCCTCGATTAACGCGGACACCACCTGAGCCCCGGCCGCGCCGATGCCGATGCCGATGAGCCCCCCCGTCACGGCCAGCGTCACCGCCTCGATGAGAAACTGCCAGAGGATGTCCTGCCGCCGCGCGCCCACCGCCTTGCGCAGGCCGATCTCCCGCGTCCGCTCCGTCACCGAGACCAGCATGATGTTCATGATGCCAATGCCGCCCACCAGCAGGCTGATCCCGGCGATAGCCCCCAGGAACGCCGTCAGCACCCCGGTGATCTGGCCAAAGGTCTGAATCAGGTCGGACTGGCTGAGGACGGTGAAGTCGTCCTCATCCTCGAAGGCGATGTCGTGCTGCTCCCGCAGCACCATACGGACCTGCTCGGCGGCGGCGCCCATCCGGCCCTCGCTCACCGCCTCCACCAGGATGACGGACACCCGATACTCGCCGCTGGCGGTGCGGGCGGAGAAAAGGCGGATCTGGGCCGTCGTCAACGGTACAAAGACCGTATCGTCCTGATCGGTGAACGTGCCCCCTTTCTCCTCCATCACCCCGACGACCCGGAACGGGACCCCGTTGATGCGGACCGTCTCGCCGATCGGGTAGAGGTTGTCCGGGAAGAGATCCTCGACCACCGTCTGACCCAGCACCGCCACCCGGGCGCGCCCCTCCAGGTCCTGCTGGGAGATGAACTCCCCCACCACCGGGTGCCAGTTCCGCACCTCGGTAAACTCCGGGGTCACCCCCTGGACCTGGCTGGAGACCTGCCGTCCACCGGCCACCAACGTGGCCGAGCGGTCCAGCTCCGGGGCCACCCGAGCCACATCCGGCAGGCGGAAGGGATCGGAGAGGGCCTTCACGTCCCCCATCGTCAGCGGTCGGGGGATGGAGTGACTGATGGGAGGACCGGCATTCCCCTCCATCGTGCCGGGCACGATGAACAGAAGGTTGGTGCCGATACCCTGGAACTGTTCGGTGACGAAGACCTGGACCCCCTGTCCGGCGGCCATCAGGGTGATCACCGCCCCCACGCCGATGACGATGCCCAACATCGTGAGGGCAGCCCGCAGCTTGTTGGCCGCCAGGGCCCGCAGAGAGACCCGGATGCTCTCCAGGAGGTTCATCCCGCCTCCTCGTCGGCACCCTCACGCACCTGTGCCGTCAGTGGCTCCTCGACGATCTCCTCCCCGCTGATCCGGCCGTCGTAGAGATGGAGGATACGGAAGGTGTGGCGGGCGAGGGTCTGGTCGTGGGTCACCAGGACGACGGTGATCCCCCGCTCCCGGTTGAGTTGCTGGAGGATGGCCATCACCTCCCGGCCGGAACGGCTATCCAGGTTCCCGGTAGGCTCATCGGCCAGAATGATGGAGGGCCGGTTGACCAGCGCCCGGGCGATGGCGACCCGCTGCTGCTGCCCACCGGAGAGCTCCGTGGGGGTGTGGTGCAGCCGGTCGCTCAGGCCCACCGCCTCCAGCGCCTCCCGCGCCCGACGCAGCCGTTCGGCCCGACCGAGGCCGGCGTAGATCAGGGGAAGGGCGACGTTCTCCAACGCGGTGGTGCGCGGAAGCAGGTTGAAGGTCTGGAAGACGAAGCCGATCCGCTGGTTGCGGATGGCGGCCAGCCGGTCATCGTCCAACCGACCGACCTCCTCGCCATCCAGCCAGTAGGTCCCGGCGGTGGGCTGGTCCAGGCAACCGATGATGTTCATCAGAGTGGACTTGCCCGACCCCGAGGGGCCCATAATGGCGATCATCTCCCCCGGATTCACGTGGAGCGACACGCCGCGCAGGGCGTGTACCTCTACTTCGCCCATCTGGTAGACCTTGGTGATCTCCTGGATTCGGATCACTGGCCGGTTCATCTCATCCTATCTCCCTATGGCTGTCTGAAAAGGCCGTTGGTGGGTTCGCGGACCAGGACGAGCACGTCGCCCTCCTCCACCCCATCCAGCACCTGGCTGTACCCCTCGTAGCGGATGCCCAGGCGGACGTTCACCTGCTCCAGTCCGTCATCGGTCTGCCGGTAGACGTAGGGCTGACCGGTGGTCTGGTTGATGCGGACCACCCAGTTGGGGATCAGCAGTTGGCCGATCAGCTCCTCCACCATAACGATGGCGGTGGCGGACATCCCGGCCCGGAGGGGGGCATCGGTGGGGTCCAGGAGGATGACGACGGGGTAAGATACCGCTCCCTGATCCACCGTGGCGGCCGGCCCGATGCACTCGACCGTCCCGGTGAGGGTCAGGTCGGGCAGGGCATCCGCCGTCACCTCCACCGGCAGCCCCACCTTCAGCTTCGCCACGTCGATCTCATCCACGCTGGTGGTGATGCGGAAGTGGGTAGGGTCCACCAGGCTAATCGCCGGCAGCCCGGTGGGGGCCGCCTCGCTGGCGGCGATGTTGACCGCGGAGACCACTCCGTCGAAGGGGGCCACCAGAGTGGCCTTCTCCAGATCGCTCTGGGCCTTCTCCAAGGCCAGCCGTGCCGCCTCCACATCCAACTGCGCCGCCTCCACATCCCGCGGATCGGCCCCGTCCAGGAGCTCCTGGAGCCGGTCCTGGGCCTCTTGATAACTCTGCCGCGCCCGCTCCACCTCGTTGCGGGCGCTCTCCACCTGCAAGTCGGCCTGCTGCTGGAGGCGGGTCAACGCCAGTTGGGCGTCCTCGTACCGCTGGTGCGCCTGGTCGACGAACCAGTAATCGATCTCGCCCCGCTCGTACTCGGCCAGCCGGTCCTGGTACCGATTCCGCGCGTCCTCAAACACCTCTCGGGCGTCTTCCAACGCCTCGTTGAGGAGCGTGCTGCTGAGGACAGTGGTGAGGTTGATCTGGGCCACCTCCAGCGCGGCGGCCGCCTGGTCTACAGCGTGCTGAGCCTGGCGGACCTCCGTCTCGTCCGCCGGCTCCTGCAGCCGCTCCAGCCGGAGCTGGGCCTGGCGGAGGCTGAGCTCCGCCTGGGCCACCGCCCGCTCCAGGTCTTCGGTCTCCAGCCGGGCCAGGGGCTGGCCAGCGTGGACCACGTCGCCCAGGTCCACCGCCACCTCCGCCACCCGCCCCGGCAAATCGAAGCTCAGGTCTACCTGTGCCTCCGGCTCAATGCGGCCGCTGGTGGTGACGGTGACGCGGAGCGTCCCCCGCTCCACGACGGCGGTGCGCGTCTCCTCCGCCCTGCTGCGAGCGGCCACCCGATTGCGTAGCAAAAGGCCGCCGATGATCAGCACCACGACCACGACGGCCAGGATGATCCAGAGTCTATATCCCTTCTCCATTCGTCTCCTCCACGATCTCTTCGAGTTCCTCTTCCCCCAACCGGCGGATTACATCCGTCCACCGCAACAGCATCCGACTCACGACGCCGGCCCTGATCAGGATCAGCCCGCCGGCCGGCCCACCGAGGACCAGCAGCTTCTCCCCCACCTCGATGTTGAGGTCCCGCCGGGCCTGGGCAGGGATGACGATCTGCCCGCGGTCGCTGACCGTGACCGCGCCGTAGAAGTGGCCGCGCCCTTCCTTCATATCGATCTCTTTTCGTCTTGCATAGAAGACCAATCTAGTTTTACAAGACAAATTATACCGCACTTTGGGGAGCTATCAAGTTACACAGACCTCTTAAACAAAGAGGCAGCCGGTCGGCTGCCTCTGGTCGGGGCGGACGGATTCGAACCGTCGGCCTCTACAACCCCATTGTAGCGCGCTAACCGGACTGCGCCACGCCCCGCAGCCGCGATTATAACAGACCCCCTCCGTTTTGGCAAGTTCCCGTATTCCCTTTCGACACCGTCAACCAGGTCCTCGCCCTCAATGCCCTCTATGACAAGATGA
>DQUX01000313.1 GCA_015662065.1 Anaerolineales bacterium
CTAACTGGACGGAAAAAGAAAAAGGCGATTTGTGTGTCTGTTACACTAACTATAGAACATTATATGCCTGAAATTGCCTTTTGTCAAGGAAAGAGCCGCCGGGCCTTCACCTCCGCCACGGCGTCCTCTCGGAAGCGGTACAGCTTGGCCGGGCGGCCCTCCCCGGTGCGGTACGCCCCGGTCTCCTCGATGACCCCTGCGCCGAGGATCTTGCGGCGGAAGTTTCGCTTGTCCAGCTTCTCCCCCAGGACGACCTCGTAGGCGGCCTGAAGCTCGCTCAGGGTGAAGGTCTCGGGCAGCAGCTCAAACCCCACCGCCGTATACTCCATCTTGTACCGCAGCCGCTGGAGGGCGTAGGCCAGGATGTCGGCGTGGTCGAAGGCCAGGGGGGGGAGGCTGTAGATGGACCACCAGCGGGCCTCGGCGGCGTCGTCCCCGGCGCGGGGGTGGATGGCGTGGGCGGGGACGACGGCGAAGTAGGCCACCGTGATCACCCGCCCCCGGGGGTCTCGCTCTAGGGCGCCGAAGGTGTACAGTTGCTCCAGATAGACATCGGTGACGCCGGTCTCTTCCTCCAGTTCCCGCAGCGCGGCCTCCTCCAGGGATTCGTCGATGCCGACAAAGCCGCCGGGGATGGCCCACATTCCCGCGAAGGGTGGGTGTTTCCGTCTGATGAGGAGCACCTGCAGCTCGCCATCGCGGAGGGTGAAGATGACGACATCCACCGTCACCGAGGGACGTGGGTAGTCCTCCAGACGCTTTTCCAGGTTTCCTCCCATTCCCTATCACTCTTGCCGGAGCGAGTCACGGGTCGTCCCGAATCAGCGCTTCGACTTCGGGCCCCGGGAGCCCCTCCCAGCCGAACCGCTCCCAGCTCACATACCCTCGCTCGTCGAACTCGACCCCCTCGGCTTCCAGCAGCGCGCGTTGGAGATCGGCGCTGTGTTCTATACAGCTTGTGGAGATGCGGCCGCGGCTGTTGATGACACGCCACCATGGTACTTCGTCCTCGCTCCCATCCCTTGCACCCGAGGGGTCAGAGGGAGGCAGCATGTGCAGTGCCCAGCCGACCGTCCGCGCTGCCCGCGGGTGGCCCAGCATGCGCGCCAGCGCCCCATAGGAGGTGACCCGGCCCGGGGGAACTCGTCTCACCAGCCGGTAAACCTGTTCGAAGAAGCCAGCCATTCACTGTGCCCCGTGGGCAAGTATACATGTCCCGCAAAGGTTTGCAACCCCGACCGTAGTGGGGTATAATCCGAGCCACACCTCGTCGGGAGGCTAGACCTTGCGAGCGCTGATTACTGGAGCGGGGGGATTCGTTGGCGGGCATCTCACTGCTTACCTATTGTCCAACACCGACTGGGAGCTCCTGGGGACGGTCTATCCCCGGCCGCTGGAGGGCCCACATCCGGCCCCCCGGCTCCGGCTGGTTCACGCTGACCTACGAGACCCACGGCGGGTGCAGGAGTTGATCCGGGGCTTTGAGCCTGGGGTGATCTTCCACCTGGCGGCCCAGTCCTTTGTCCCTTCCTCCTTTGCCGACCCGTGGGACACGTTGGAGAACAACGTCCGCTCCCAATTGAATCTGCTGGAGGCCGTGCGACGTTCGGGGCGGTCGACGCGGATGGTGGTGGTCGGCTCCAACGAGGAGTACGGTTCGCCCCGCCCGGAGGAGCTGCCCCTCACGGAGGAAAGCCCCCTCCGTCCGGCCAACCCGTACGCCGTGAGCAAGGTGGCGCAGGACTTCCTGGGGCTGCAGTATCACCTGGCCTATGGCGTGGATGTGGTGCGGATCCGTCCTTTCAATCACACGGGGCCAAGGCAGTCCCCCCGGTTCGTCGTGCCGGCCTTCGCCAGCCAGATCGCCCGCATCGAGGCGGGGCTGCGGGAGCCGGTGGTGCGGGTGGGGAACCTGGACGTGGCCCGGGACTTCACCGACGTCCGGGACATCGTCCGCGCTTACTACCTGGCGGCGACCGAGGCCGAATCGGGAGAGGTCTACAACCTGGCCTCCGGCCGGCCTCAGTCGGTGCGGGATCTGTTGGAGACGCTCCTCTCTTTCTCCACGGTGGAGATTCAGGTGGAGGTGGATCCCGACCGCTACCGCCCCGCCGACACGCCCGTGGCCTACGGCAGCGCGGAGAAGTTTCGACGGCGGACGGGCTGGGAGCCCCGGATTCCGTTTGAGCAGACGTTGAGGGATGTGTTGGAGTACTGGAGGGGGCAAGTAGGCAAGTAGGCGAGAATACAGGTTTGCAAGGGGGCAAGTTTGCAAGGGGGCAAGTTTGCAAGTGGGCAAGTTTGCAAGTGGGCAAGTTTGCAAGTGGCAAATTCGGAGTGAGGAGGATGTAAGGGGGTGATGGGTTTTGAGGAGTGGGTGGCGCAGGTGCCGGAGAGTTTGAAGCGGGATCCCCTTTGGAGGTTTCGGGTTTATCCGAAGGCCCTCTACCTCTACGATCTGGCTTGGCAGGATTGCCGGCATCTGATGGGAGACCCGCGTGGGCGTGCCGTGGCCCATCAGCTTATCCGGAGCGTTGGCTCTATCTGCGCCAATATCGAGGAGGGATACGGACGCGGATATGGGAAGGAGTACTCCTACTTCCTGCGTGTCTCAATGGGCTCTGCCCGGGAGAGCCGGGGTTGGTATTACCGAGCTCGGCGGCTGCTCCCCTCCGACGTGCTGAGAAGCCGCCTGGCGCTCCTGGATGAGATCATCGCCATGCTCGCCCCCAACATCCAGCGACAGAGAGGATACCGTCGCAGATAACCGCTACCGGCAACTTGCCCACTTGCATACTTGCCCACTTGCATACTTGCCCACTTTAAGGGAGGTAACACCCATGCCTAAAGCCCTCATCACCGGCATCACCGGCCAGGACGGTTCCTACCTGGCCGAGTTCCTGTTGGAGAAGGGGTACGAGGTCATCGGCATGGTGCGGCGCACCAGCACGGTGAACTTCTCCCGCATCCAGCACATCCAGGATAAGATCAGGCTGGTCTCCGGCGATCTGCTTGACCAGGGTTCGCTGATCTGCATTCTCCAGGAGCATATGCCCGACGAAGTCTACAACCTGGCGGCCCAGTCCTTCGTCCCCACCTCGTGGGAGCAGCCGGTCTTCACCGGCGAGGTGACCGGGCTGGGGGTGACCCGCATTCTGGAGGCGGTACGCGCGGTGGATAAGAGCATCCGTTTCTACCAGGCCTCCAGCAGCGAGATGTTCGGCAAGGTGCGGGAGGTCCCCCAGAACGAGTGCACCCCCTTCTACCCGCGCAGCCCCTACGGTGTCGCCAAGGTCTACGGCCACTGGATCACCGTCAACTACCGGGAGTCCTACGGCCTTCACGCCACCTCCGGCATCCTTTTCAACCATACCAGCCCCCGTCGGGGCCTGGAGTTTGTCCTGCGCAAGATCACCCACGGGGTGGCGAGGATCAAGCTGGGGCTGGCCAACGAGCTTCGGCTGGGCAACCTGGACTCCTGCCGGGATATCGGCTTCGCCGGTGACTACGTGCGGGCGATGTGGATGATGCTCCAGCAGCCTGCGCCGGACGACTACGTGGTCGCTACGGGGGAGACCCACTCCATCCGCGAGATGTGCGAGGAGGCGTTTGGTTACGTGGACCTGGACTGGCAGGAGTATGTGGTGCAGGACCCCCGCTTTATGCGGCCGGCGGAGGTGGACCTGCTGGTGGGGGATGCCAGCAAGGCCCGGGAGGTGCTGGGCTGGGAGCCGACCGTCTCCTTCCGCGGACTGGTGCGGATGATGGTGGATGCGGACCTGAAGCTGGTGAAGCAGGAGCACTGGGTAGGATGAGCGGCTCCACGGAACACGCAATACGCAACACATGTTGCGCGTTCCGTGTGGCATGATATTGGATCGAGGCGGGGAGGATCTGCTGTGATGATGGACATCCGCTTTGGCACCGACGGCTGGCGAGGACGGATTGCCGAGGACTACACCTTCGAGAACGTACGCCGCTGTGCGCAGGGGTTTGCTTCCTACCTGGAGGCCCACGGCAGGGGTAGGGCAGATGTGGTGGTCGGCCACGACCGCCGCTTTGGTTCCCGCCACTTCGCCATCGCCGCCGCCGAGGTGATGGCGGCCAACGGCTACCGGGTCTGGCTCACCCAGGGCGCGACTCCCACACCCGTTATCTCCTACTCCATCGTGGAGCGGGAGGCCGTCGGGGGCATAAACATCACCGCCAGCCATAACCCCCCCTGGGATAACGGCTTCAAGGTGCGGGATGAGCACGGCGCGGCGGTGGACCCGGAGGGGTTGCGGGAGATCGAGGCGGCGATCCCCCCTATCGATGGGGTGCGGCGGGTGGACTTTGAGGAGGCTCAGAAGCAGGGTCACATCCAGGTGTGGGACCCCGCTCCCGCCTACGTCGCCCACATCGGCAAGCTGGTGGACATCGAGCGCATCAAAGCGGCCGGACTCCATATCCTGGTCGAGCCGATGTGGGGCAATGGCATCGGCTGGTTCCCCCGCCTGCTACAGGGAGGAAGCACGCACGTCACCGAGATCCACAATGTACCCAACCCCCTCTTCCCGGAGATGGGCCGCCCGGAACCGATCCCTCCCAACATCGATGTCGCCCTTCGGAAGGCTGTGGATCTGGGGGTGGATGTCTGCGTGATCATGGACGGCGACGCCGACCGGATGGGCATCGGCGACGAGAACGGTCGCTTCGTCAACCAGCTCCAGGTCTACGCTCTCCTGGCCTACTACTTGCTGGAGGTGCGGGGGGAGCGCGGCCCCATCGTCAAGACCCTCTCCACCACCTCGATGCTGGAGAAGCTGGGGGAGATGTACGGCGTGCCCGTCTATCAGACTGGGGTGGGTTTCAAGTACGTTGGTCCGAAGATGCTGGAGACGAATGCGATGATCGGCGGGGAGGAGAGCGGCGGCTACGCCTTCCGCGGCTCCGTCCCGGAGCGGGATGGGATCCTGGGCAATCTCTACTTCCTGGACCTGGTGGTGCGGACGGGGAGGACCCCTTCTCAATTGCTGGCCCATCTGTACGATAAGCTGGGGGCGTCGTACTACTACGACCGGGTGGACACCCGTTTCCCATCGGAGAAGCGCCCCGAGGCAAAAGCACGATTGGACGCGGCCCGCCCGCAGCGCCTGGCCGGTCTGCAGGTGACGGATGTTGTCACAATGGATGGGTACAAGTACGTACTCGAGGACGGCGGCTGGCTCCTGGTCCGCTTCTCCGGCACCGAGCCGATTGTCCGTGTCTACTGTGAGACGACGGATGAAAGCAAGGTCAAGCCGCTGCTGGAGGAGGGGCTGCGGATGGCGGGGCTGACGTAGGCTGCAGTCTGCGATCTGCAACTTGTGATGACCCAATTGGTTGATTCCCACGCCCATCTGGATTTCCCCCAGTTTGACGGCGACCGGGGAACGGTGATCGGGCGAGCGCGGGAGGCGGGGCTGGTCGCCATCCTGAACGTGGGGACCGACCTGGCCTCCAGCCGGGCGGCGGTGGCGCTGGCTGAGGCCCACGACTTCATCTACGCCGCGGTGGGGGTCCATCCCCACGATGCCAAGACCCTCACCCCGGCAGTGCTGGAGGAGCTGCGGACGCTGGCCCGTCACCCAAAGGTTGTCGCCATTGGGGAGATCGGGCTGGATTACTACAGGGATCTCTCCCCCCGCCCGGTCCAGCGGCGGGCCTTCGCCGAGCAACTGGCCCTGGCGGCCGAGCTGGGGCTGCCGGCGGTGGTCCACAGCCGGGAGGCCCACGACGACGTGCTGGCGGCGCTGGGGGAGTGGGACGGTGTAGGGGTGCTCCACTCCTACTCTGGCGGGCCGGAGCGGCTGGAGGAGGTGCTGTCGCTTGGCTTCTCCGTGGGCCTCTCCGGGCCAGTCACCTTCCCCGAGGCGAGGAAGCTCCGGGCGGTGGCGGCGTTGGTGCCGCTGGACCGGCTGCTGGTGGAGACCGACTGCCCCTACCTGACGCCAGTCCCCCACCGGGGGAGGCGGAACGAGCCCGCCTACGTGCGGTACGTGGTCGAGGCGGTGGCCCGCGCCCGGGGGGAGGAGCCGGAGGGGATCGCCCGGGCCGCGGCCGAGAATGCCCACCGCTTGTTTGAGATAGACGTGAGGAACTACAGGGACGCGGAGGAGACAGAGGGGAAAAGGGGAGGTCCCTGATCTTCTGCGTATCTCTGCGCTCTCCGTGCCTCCGTGGTTAAATTCAACCAGAGGGATGCTCTTGAAACACCTACCCTTTCTCGACCTCATTCGGAACGATCTGGAACGGGTGGAGGTCATCCTGCGGGAACAGCCTCCGGAGCAACACGAGGCCGTCGGCGTGGCTGTGGACCATCTGATCGGCGGGGGCGGCAAGCGGCTCCGCCCGGCGCTGGTGCTCCTCTCCGCCTACCTTTGCGGAGCGGACGTGGACCGGGCGGTCCTGGCCGCCGCGGCTGCCGAGATGCTCCACACCGCCACACTGATCCACGACGACCTGATCGACGGGTCGCTGGTCCGCCGGGGAACGGAGACGCTGAACGCTAGCTGGACGCCCGGGGCCACGGTCCTCACCGGCGACTACGTCTTCGCCCGCGCCGCCTACCTGGTCTCGCTGACCGATACCGTTCTCTTGATGCGCCGCTTCGCCGAGACGTTGATGGTCATCTGCAACGGTGAGATCCGGCAGATGTTCGACGGGCGGCGGGGGGAGGGCTCGCGGCAGGAGTACGAGCAACGCATCTACGACAAGACCGCCTCCCTGATCGCCCTCTCCGCCGAGGCGGGGGCGATCCTGGCCGGGGCCGACGACAGGACGCGGGGGGCGCTGCGGACCTATGGTGAGCAGTTGGGGCTGGCCTTCCAGATCGTGGATGACGTGCTGGACTTCGTGGCCGACGAGGAGGTGTTGGGCAAGCCGGTGGGAGGCGATCTGCGGCAGGGGTTGGTGACGCTGCCTCTCCTCCTTTTCCTGGAAGCGGATCCGGATCACCCGACGGTCCGGCGGGCGCTGAAGGGCGCCGATGAGGTGGCCGTGCAGGAGGCGGTGCGGACCATCGCCGACTCTCCCGCTGTCGGGCGCTCCCTGGAGGTGGCGCGGGGATACATTGAGCGGGCCTCGGCTGCCCTGGCTCCCTGCCCCTCCGGGCCGTACCGGGAGGCCCTGGAGGATCTGGCCCACTTTGTCGTGGAGCGACGGTTCTGAGATGGTGGACCTTTCCATCGTCATCGTCAACTGGAACGTCCGCGACCTCCTCCGCCGCTGTCTGTCCTCGTTGCTCGTTGCTCGCCGCTCGTTGCTTGTTGACCGGCAACCAGCAACCAGCAACCAGCAACCAGCAACGAGCATTGAAATCATCGTCGTGGACAACGGCTCCGCCGACGGCAGCGTCCAGATGGTGCGGGTGGAGTTCCCCGGCGTGCGTCTCATCGCCAACGCGGACAATCGGGGCTTCCCCGCCGCCAACAACCAAGGGATCGGCGTCGCCCAGGGCCGGTACATCTTGCTCCTGAACCCGGATACGGAGGTGGTGGGGGATGCGCTGGCGACGATGGTGGCCTTCGCCGACGCACACCCGGATGTGGGGATAGTTGGCCCGCAGTTGTTGAACCCGGATGGCAGCGTGCAATCCTCCCGCCGCCGCTTTCCCACCCTGGCGACCGGTTTCTTCGAATCCACCTGGCTGCAAGGATACGCCCCCCGCCGCTTGCTGGAGCGGTACTACGTCCTGGACCGACCCGACGACATAGTGCAGGAGGTAGACTGGGTAACCGGAGCGGCGCTGATGGCCCGGCGGGAGGCGGTGGAGCAGGTAGGGCCGCTGGACGAGGGCTTCTTTATGTACTCGGAGGAGCTGGATTGGTGCCGGAGGTTCCGGGAGGCGGGCTGGCGGGTGGTCTACCTGCCCACGGCCCGGATTGTCCATCACGTGGGCAAGAGCAGTGAGCAGGTGGTTGCCGCACGACACATCCACTTCCAGACCAGCAAGGTGCGCTATTTCCGCAAGTACCACGGCCCACAGGCGGCCGAGGCCTTGCGCCTGTTTCTCCTGGGCAACTACGCCTGGCAATTGGGAGTGGAGGGGGCCAAGTGGCTGGTGGGCCACAAGCGATCTCTGCGTGCCCAGCGGATCGCCGCCTACCGGCAGGTGCTGCGCAGCGGGTTGCGGCTCCCAGGAGGGCTGCAATGAGGGGCTCGGATCGGTGGGCCCTTATCTCGCTCCTTGTGCTCGTGGTTGTGGTCAGTGCGGTCTACCTGATCACGGCCTTCAGCAGGGCAGACGGGCCTGCCGTTGCACCCCTCGATGATGCCTACATCACCTTCCAGTACGCCCGCCAGATCGCGCGCGGACATCCTTACCAGTACAACGATGGTGATCCGCCGACGACGGGGATGACCAGCCCGCTGTACGGGTTTCTGCTGGCAGGTTTTTACCTCCTGGGGTTCACCGACGAGCGGCTGGCAGCGCTGGCTCTGGTGATGGGGGCTTTCTGGCTGGGGCTGCTCGGCTGGCTGACCTACCGCCTTACGCTGCGGCTGATCGGCAAGGGAGGAGACGGCGGGGGCTGGTCGGCGGGGGCGGCGGCGCTTGTCCTCCTCAGCGGTCCGGTGCAGTGGGGGTGCCTTAATGGTATGGAGACGGGCCTATTTGCCGTCCTCAGCCTGGGGGCGCTAGATGCTTTCCTTGGTGGCTGGTTCGGGTGGAGCGCGCTCTGGCTGGGGCTGGCGGGGTTGGCCCGGCCGGAAGGACTGATTCTGGCGGGACTGACCTGGCTGGTGGCCCTTGCTGGTGATCTCGTCCGGCATCGCCGGGTCCTTTGGCGGCGAGTGGGGCTCCTTTCTGCGGCGGTGGCAGTGGGGCTGGTGCCGCTTTTGGTCAACTGGCTCTTGACAGGCACGGTGGCGGCTTCGGGCGTCCAGGCCAAGTCCTGGCTGTACAACGTCCCCTTCTACCCGGCCCAGATCGCCCACTCCGTCCTGCTTTTCTATGGCGGAATCGTGGAGCGCTTCCTTGGATGGGGAGCCTCGGCACATTGGCTTTTCCCACCCGGGCTGCTGGCCTTCGCCTTCGCAGGATGGGTAGCGCTGGCAGCGCAGCGGCGATGGGAAGTGTTGGCCTTGACGTTTTCGTGGTTTCTTGTGGGGACGCTCTCCATCGCCACGCTGATCACCGCTCTCTGGCATTACGGCCGCTATCAGGCTCCCTTCGCTCCTCTCCTTTCCGCGCTGACGTTCGGCGGGCTGGCATTCTTGTACGGGAGGGTGAGAGGAAGGGGGCGGTATCTTGCGGTAGGGGGTGGGCTTGCGCTGATCGTTGCTTCAGCATATACCGGTGTCAGGGGTTGGGAGGTCTATCGGCGGGCGGTGGGGACGGTGGCCGCTCAGCAGCGGGTCGTGGCGGAGTGGCTGCGCCAGAACCTGCCCGCCGACGCACGGGTGGGAGTCCACGATGCCGGCAGCCTCCGTTATCTGGGGGACCGTCCGACCTATGACTTGATTGGCCTGACTACGCCGGATGCTGCCGTCGCCTGGCGGCACGGGGCGGGGAGTGTCTTCGAGGTCATGGAGCGCTCGCCGATGCGGCCCGACTACTTCGCCATCTATCCGGATGTGTTCTCGATTCCCTATCTTGCGACCACTGACCTGTTCACCGAGGAACTGTTCCGCGTCGAGGTGCCGGATTATGCCATCGCCAGCGCCGGCCCGGTCCAGGGGGTGTGGCGGGCTGACTGGCACCTGGCCGGCAGCGGCGATCGGTTCTATCAGCCCGACGTCGTCCAGCGCACGTCCGGTCTCCGGTTGGTGGATGAATTGGATGTGGCCGCTCTGAGGGACGAGGCGGCCCACGATGTGGTGTGGTGGCAGGAAGTCCACCGCCCGGGTTTTCCCACCGAGGTCTGGCAGATGGCCTATCGCGTCCTTCCCGAGCAGGAAGTGCTGGACGGTGGGCGGTTGCTGACCGGAGGGATCGGCTTTGATGTGCAGACCGAACCAGGCCAGCCTCTCTGGATCGTAGCCCGGCTGCACGCCCAGGAGGCCGGAGCGGTGCGGGTGGAGGTGGACGGGGGGGACGTGGGCCGCTGGGCCTACCCCGCCGTGCCCGGTCAGTGGCTGGAGACGGTTTTTCGAGTGCCTGCCGGATACATCACGTCCACCCAGACGCGCCTGGTGATGCGCGTGGATGCGGACAACCCGGATTTCCTCCACTATGCCCCCTACCATTATTGGTTCTTGCAGGGAGAGCCGGATGTCCTGCCTGTCGAGATCGGGCGACGAATAGAGGCCGTCTTTGAGGGGGGGATCCACCTGCTCGGCCTCGATCTGCCGGAGGGAGTCTGGCGGCGCGGCGACGTGATTCCGGTAACGCTCTACTGGCAGGCCACAGTGGTCACCGACAGCGACGCCAAAGTCTTTCTCCACTTGTATGATGTCGCCGGCAACCTCGGCCCGCAGTCCGACGGGTGGGCCTACCACGGCACCCGCCCGCCCTACACCTGGTTCCCTGGCGAGGTGGTGGCCGATCCCCGGCTGCTGATCCTGCCGGAGGGCTTGCCTGTGGGCTTGTATTCTGTTGAGGTCGGGCTGTACGACCCAGAGGGACTGACCCGGCTGGCGGCGTATCAGGACGGGGTTCGTCGGCCTGAGGACCGGGTGCCGCTGATGATCGTTGAGGTAACGGAGTAAGCATGCGCATCGGCCTTATCACCGGCGAGTTCCCCCCCGACCAGGGCGGCGTGGGGGATTTCACCCTCCGGCTGGGGGAGGCGCTGTCCGCCCTCGACCACGAAGTCTACGTCCTCACCGGAATACGGAATACGCAACACGCAGCACGCAGCACGCAACACGCAACACGCAGTACACTCACCGTCCATCGCGTCATTCCAGATTGGGGCTGGGGCTGCTGGCGGCGGCTGCTGGCGCTGGCGCGGGAGCTTTCGCTGGACCTGCTGAACGTCCAGTATCAGGCCGCTGCCTACGGGATGCACCCGGCGATCAACCTGCTCCCGTGGCGGCTGCGATGGCGCGGGAGGCCGCCGGTGGTGGTGACCTTCCACGATCTGCGAGTGCCCTACCTCTTCCCCAAAGCCGGGCCTCTGCGCTGGCAGGCGATACTGGCGCTGGCCCGCTGGGCTGACGGCGTCATTGTCACTAACCGTGAGGACGAATTGCGAATTGCGAATTGCGAATTGCGAATTGCGAATTTGGCTCGCATCCCTATCGGCAGCAACATCATCCCCCAACTGCCGGAGGGATACGACCGCGACGCCTGGCGGGCACGGTGGGGACTTGGACCGGACGACCTCTTGCTGGGCTACTTCGGCTTCCTGAACGAGAGCAAGGGAGGGGAGGAGCTGATTCGGGCGCTGGCGCTGGTGGTGGAGCGGGGCGCGTCGGCCCACCTGCTGATGATCGGCGGGCGGGTGGGCAGTTCAGACCCCACCAACCGGGCCTACGCGGAGCGGGTGGAGGGGTTGATCCGGGAGTTGGGGCTGGAGGAGCGGGTCCACTGGACCGGCTACACGCGCCCCGAGGCGGTGTCGGCGGGGCTTTTGGCGACGGATGTCTGCGTATTGCCGTATCGGGACGGCGTCTCCTTCCGGCGGGGGACCCTGCACGCCTGCCTGGCCCACGGGCGGCCGGTGGTCACCACCCGGCCGGCGGTGGAGCTGCCGGAGGTGCGGGATGGGGAGAACATGCTGCTGGCGGAGCCTCGGGACCCTGAGGAGTTGGCGGGGGCGGTGATGCGGCTGGCCGCCGACCCGGCCCTGCGGGCACGGTTGGAGGCGGGGGC
>DQUX01000087.1 GCA_015662065.1 Anaerolineales bacterium
CAGGGGCGGGAGAACACGAAGCGGGCGCTGCGGGAGCGCCCCGAGATCGCCGCTGCCATCGAGGCCGCCATCCGAGAACAGGCCTTCGGATCCCCGCTCCCTGTAGAGAAGACGGAGCCGGCCTAGCTTGCCTGCAGCCCTTCCCGCGTCGCGGCCGTCCACAACGGCTAGACGCTAGCCACGACGATTGTCACATCTCCACCGGTCGGGCTGTGCCCGAAGGGTGGAGCCCTGAGTACCGGCGTTGAACCTGAGCCCGGCGACCGCCGGGTGGTTCATCATTGACCCGGCAGCCTGGGATGCCGGGAGAAAAACGGGGTATATGTCCCCGGCATTGGTCCGGGTGGGTGACAGTTCCGCCGTGGCGGCTCAGCCACGGCGTGTCTGTTATGGGTGGAGAGATCACAGCGCTGAGGGTTCAGAAGCGGAACCGGCAGCGGGTCAGCGTCTATCTGGATGGGCGTTTTGCCTTCGGCTTGGCGGCCATCGAGGCGGCCCGCCTGCGGGTGGGGCAGTTCCTCTCCGACGAGGAGATCGCTCTCCTGCAGAAACGGGACGGGGTGGAGAGGGCTGCCGAGCGGGCGCTGAACCTGCTCTCCTACCGTCCCCGCAGCCGGGCGGAGGTGCGTCGGCGGCTGGCGCAGAAAGGCTACGAGGAGGAGACGGTCGAGGAGGCTCTGGACCGGTTGACCCGGGCCGGCCTTCTGGACGACCGGGCGTTCGCCCATTATTGGGTGGAGAATCGTTTCCAGTTTAACCCTCGGGGTGTGGCGGTCCTTCGGCAGGAGCTGTGGCAGAAGGGGGTGGACCAGGCGATCGTTGAGGAGGTCCTGGCGGAGTACGACGAGGAGACGGCGGCAGCCCGAGCCGCCGAGGCGGCGGTCCGACGACTGCGTCGGCTCGACCCGCCTACTTTCCGGCGGAGGCTGAGCGACTACCTGCGTCGCCGGGGCTTCCCCTACGCGGTCATCGCGCCCCTGGTGGAGCAGGCATTGGCCGACCACATCCCCGAGGAACCCTTGCAGGAACATGGAGAGTGACGATGGAGATTTGGAAGGTGATTCTAGGTGTTGTCACGGCCTTGACTCTTGGGTTGACCCTGGGCTATCTCCTCGCCCGGCTGGGCGGGCGGAGCCAGATTCGTAGGGCCCAGGCGGAGGCCCGACGTACTCTGGAGGAGGCGGGGAATCAGGCCCGGGCTGCCATCCTGGCGGCCAAGGACGAGGCGGTGCGGATTCGCAACGACGCCCAGGCAGAGGTCTCCCGCTGGCGGGCCAACCTGCGTCGGGAGGAGGAACGGCTGCAGGGGCGGCGGGAGAAGCTGGATCAGCGGCAGGAGACGTTGGATAGGCGGGAGCAGTCGCTCAACAAGCGCCAGAGCGCGCTGGACCGGCGGCGGAACGAGGTGGAGCGGCTCCGGCAGGAGCGTCTCAAGGCGCTGGAGCGGGTGGCCCAGATGACGCAAGAGGAGGCCAAGCAGGAGCTCCTGGCCGCCGTTGAGGAGAGCGTCCGTCAGGATATGGCCCGTATCATCCGCGAGATCGAGCAGGAGGCAAAGGAGGAGGGGGAGCGGCGGGCGCGGAAGATCCTTACCGTCGCCATCCAGCGAATGGCCAGCGAGCAGGTGGCGGAGCTGACCGTCGCTTCGGTGGACCTGCCCTCAGATGAGATGAAGGGGCGGATCATCGGCCGGGGGGGGCGGAATATCCGCGCCTTCGAGCAGGCGGCGGGGGTGGATGTGGTGGTGGACGACACCCCCGAGGCCATCACCATCTCCTGCTTCGACCCGGTGCGCCGGGAGGTGGCGCGACGGGCGATGGAACGGCTGGTCACCGACGGCCGCATCCACCCCGGTCGCATCGAGAAGGTTGTGGCGGATGCGCGCAAGGAGGTGGAGCAGGTGATCCGGGAGGAGGGGGAGCGGGCGGTGTACGAGGCCGGCGTGCCCGCCCTCCACCCGGAGTTGGTGAAGCTGTTGGGGAGGCTATATTTCCGCACCAGTTACGGCCAGAACCAGCACGCCCACGCCATCGAGACGGCGAAGCTGGCGGCGATGATCGCCGCCGAGTTAGGGGCCGACGTCGAAGTGGCCCGGATGGCGGGGCTGCTGCACGACATCGGCAAGGCGGTGGACTTCGAGGTGGAGGGCACCCACGCCCTCATCGGGGCCGATCTCTGTCGGCGGTATGGTGTTCCCGACGAAGTGGTCCATTGTGTGGAGGCCCATCACCGCGAGGTCGAGCCGCAGACGGTTGAGGCGGTCATCGTGGAGGCGGCGGACGCCATCTCCGGGGCACGGCCTGGCGCCCGACGGGAGAGCCTGGAGCACTATATCAAGCGCATCCGCGCGCTGGAGGACCTGGCCTCCTCCTTCGCCGGCGTATCTGAATCTTACGCCATCCAGGCCGGGCGGGAGATCCGCATCATCGTCAAGCCGGAGGAGATGGACGATCTGGGGGCGATCCAGCTGTCCCGCGACATCGCCCGCAAGATCGAGGAGGGGATGGAGTACCCGGGCCAGATCAAGGTGACGGTGATCCGCGAGACCCGGGCGGTGGATTACGCCAAATAGGAGGGTCGGGTCGGGCCTCCGTGCCCGCCCCTCGGGCGACCACGGAGGGTCGGGCGACCACGGAGGGTCGCCCCTACTGTTCCTGCCAGTAGGCCACAAGCCGGCGGATGCGGATTCGCTGGGCGCGGAGCCAACGGCGGGGGCCCAGGATGGCCCGCCCGAATTCCGGGGGGCGGTCCGGCAGCCGCCGTAGTTTCCCCTCCTCCACCAGTCCTTCCCAAAAGGAAAGGAACCGCTCCTCCAGCTCCTGGTCGCTGAACTCCTCCCCCCGCTCGTAGACCTCCCGGGCCAGTTGCTCAATGTAGGCCGCGGTCTCGCTGATGAGGGTCTCCACCGGCTCGAACACCAACCCCCACCCGTAGACCGGGTCCAGGGGCATGGAGCCGAACTCCATCGGAGAGGGGGGGCGCGGCTTCTCGTCGTCGGTCGCCAGTCGCCGGTTGCCGGTTGTTGGTTGCTGACTAATCACTCACCTCCGCTCCCCTACTGCGTCCGAAGGGGTATCCGGCTCGCCGGGGACGGGCCTGGGGGGTCGCATTCCCTCAGTCGGCTCCCCACCCGCTCACCGCGAACACCGCTTCCAGCAGCGCCCGCCGTTCCTCGGGGGTCGTCGGCCGGGGGCGGGCGCGGTCCTCCAGCATAGCCGTCAGCAGCTCCACGCTGAGGTGCCGCCCTGCATAGAAGACGTGTCGGTCGATGAACACCTGGCGCGTTCCCAGCGACTGCATCTGGTCGAAGAAGAGGTTGCCCAGCCCGTAGTGGATGAAGGCCCCGGCGTGGAAGTCGAACCCCTGGGGCTGGTGGGCCTGGCTGCCCTGGACCACCACCGCCCCGGCCTCGGCCAGCGCCCGGGAGACCTCCACCTGTCCGGGTGTGGGGAAGTACTCGTAGGTCTCATAGGCCTGGATGGTGACGATGGGCAGCCACCCCGCCGCCCGGAGCTCGGCCACCTGCGCCCGTATCCACTCCCAGTCGCCGCAGGGGGACGCGCCGGGGGAATCCTCGGTGGCCCAGGCGTAGGCCGGTCCGACGACGTTGCAGCCCAGGAAGGCCAGCCGGTTCGGCCCTAGCGTCACCGTCAGCGGGCGGGTGGCCTCCGCCAGGTTCGTCCCCCCGCCGAACCATCGCCACCCCCGCTCCCGGAACAGCGCCAGCGTATGTAGGTTCGGCTCGATCCCGTAGTCGTTGTTATGGTTGCCCGTCAGCTCCACGACGTCCGTCCCCACCGCTTCCAATAGCTCGATATACCGGTCGTGGGAGCAGAAGACCATCGTGTTCTGGAGGGGGGGCACGGGGCAACCGGGGGTGAAGGAGACCTCGTTGCTGATGTGGGTGAGGTCCGCCTCCCGCAGCCATTCCCCAATATCCTGCGCGGGGTAGGCGACCCCCATCTCCTCCATCGTGCGCGCCGTCCCCCGCGTCAGCGCCGTCACCCCTGTCATCGCCACCACCGCCATCTGGGCTTCGTCCCGATTGAAGAGGTCGGAGGGGAGGAGGGAGAGCGCGTCGGGCCGATGGGTGTCCAGGTAGAGGGGCAGGGAGAGGGGATATCCGTCCAGGACCAGCCCCTTTTCCAGCACTGAGACGCCGTCCACCCGCAGCACCTTCCAGCGGGGCTCCAGCTCGTCGAAGGGGAGGATCGCCCAGCCGTCCAGTCGGATCGCCTCGGTGAGCAGCGCGGAAGGTGCCACGGGCCGCACCAGCTCCCCGGCGGTCGCTCCCCAGAGGGCGCTGAGGGCATGAAGGGTGTCGGTGGTGACCAGCAGGGGGTGTCCGGCGAAGGGGCCGGCAGGAGTCCCTGTCCAAGCGGCCTCCAGGTCTGCCAAGGCTACCTCGTCCTCCAAGGTGAAGAAGGGGGCGGCGACGGCGTAGGTCCACCTCCCGACGGGCACGGCGTCGGGCGATCCGCCGTAGCCCAGCCGCACGTCGGCTGTGGCGGGATCCTCCGCCCAGGCGAGGTGGACCGGGTCCTGGGCCACGCTCTCCCGCAGGCGGCCGCAGGCTGCCTCGGGGACCCCCTCCCGGCAGCCCA
>DQUX01000421.1 GCA_015662065.1 Anaerolineales bacterium
GGGGCGCAGCGGCCATCCGCTGGACCCGCCCGCAGCCGGTGCCGGCTCCGCGCTGGCGGCGGTTCCTGCGCCGACTGTACTATCCCCTGGCGGCGGTCCGCTCCCTGGTGCTGCGGGTGTGGCGTCGTCTCGCCGCCCTCACCATCCGAGAACGGAGGTAGGGGGTTGCTGCAAGGGGAGCAGAGGTCGCAGGGAGCGCAAGGGGACAAACAAGCCCGCTCGGACGTGAACGTCCGGGCTCACAAACCAAGCCTTGCGGGCTGAAAGCCGGCCCCCGAAGGGGGCTTTGCCGACCGAGTCGGGCGGTTCGGCGCCCGGCGGGATGGGCAACCAGTACCAACACTCGAGAGGGAGACTACCCGCGCTTTGCGGTTGAAAACGAAAGGGAGAGATGAGCGGCACTTTGGAGAGGCTGGCGATAATGGAGGCCCAGGCCCGCCAGGGCGGGGGGCCGGAACGGATCGAGCGGCAGCACGCCCGGGGCAAGATGACCGCGCGGGAGCGGCTGGAAATGCTGCTGGACCCCGGTTCCTTCTTTGAACTAGATGCGTTCGTCACCCACCGGGCGACGGAGTTCGGCCTGGACCGCCGGCGGCCCCTGGGGGATGGGGTGGTCACCGGCTGGGGGGAGATAGACGGGCGGCTGGTCTACGTCTTCGCCCAGGACTTCACCGTCCTGGGCGGTTCGGTAGGGGAGGCCCACGGGCGCAAGATCTGCAAGCTGCTCGACCTGGCGCTGGAGAACGGCGCGCCGGTGGTCGGCCTCAACGACTCCGGCGGGGCGCGTATCCAGGAGGGAGTGGACGCGCTGGCGGCCTACGCCGAGATTTTCTACCGTAACGTCCTCGCCTCCGGGGTGATCCCCCAGATCTCGGTCATCATGGGGCCGTGTGCCGGAGGGGCGGTCTATTCCCCCGCCCTCACCGACTTCACGGTGATGGTCGAGGGGACCGCGCGGATGTTCATCACCGGCCCGGACGTGGTCCGCGCCGTGACCCACGAGAAGGTCACCCCCGAGGAGCTGGGCGGGGCGGGGGTCCATCACCGCGTCAGCGGCGTCGCCCACTTCACCACTGGCGGCGATGCCGAGGCGCTGGCGCTGGTGCGACACCTGCTTTCCTATCTGCCCCCCAACAACGCCGAGGACCCGCCCTTCCTGCCGTCCACCGATCCACCGGACCGGACCGACGAGGAGTTGGATCGGCTGGTGCCGGAGGATCCGGCCCAGGGGTACGATATGCGGGAGGTCATCCGCCGCGTGGTGGACGAGGGCACCTTCCTGGAGGTACAGGCGGACTTCGCGCCCAACCTGCTGGTGGGATTGGGCCGGCTGGGGGGGTGTGTGGTGGGCGTGGTGGGCCAGCAGCCGGCGGTGCTGGCCGGCGTGCTGGATATAGACGCGGCGGACAAGGGGGCCCGCTTTATCCGGTTCTGCGATTGCTTCAACATCCCTCTCATCACCTTCACCGACACCCCCGGCTTCCTGCCCGGCGTGGCGCAGGAGCACGGCGGCATCATCCGCCACGGGGCGAAGATGATCTACGCCTACGCCGAGGCCACGGTGCCGAAACTCTCGGTCATTACCCGCAAGGCCTACGGCGGGGCCTACATCGTGATGAGCTCCAAGCACCTGCGGGGGGATGTCTGCCTGGCCTGGCCCGGCGCCGAGGTCGCCGTGATGGGGCCGGAGGGGGCGGTGAGCGTCGTCTTTCGCCGGGAACTGGCCGAGGCCCAGGAACCGGAGGCAGAGCGGACGCGGCTGGTGCGAGAGTACCGGGAGCAGTTCGCCAACCCCTACGTCGCCGCCGCGCGGGGTTACCTGGACGGCGTTGTCCGTCCCTCTCAGACCCGCCCCGCCCTGATCCGCGCCCTGCGGATGCTGCGGGATAAGCGGGTGCGCCGGCCGCCGCGCAAGCACGGGAACATCCCGCTATGACGTTTGACGCCTGACGTCTGACGAAGAACAGACCGATGATCGGCAAAGTACTGGTCGCCAACCGGGGGGAGATCGCTGTCCGGGTGCTGCGCACCTGCCGGGAACTGGGGCTGGAGACGGTGGCGGTCTTTTCCGAGGCGGACCGGGAGGCCCCCCACGTCCGCTACGCCGATGAGGCATACTACATCGGCTCACCGCCGGCCCAGGAGAGCTACCTGCGGGGGGAGCGGATCATCCAGGTGGCGCTGGAGGCCGGGGCGCAGGCGATCCACCCCGGCTATGGCTTCCTGGCAGAGTCGCCCCACTTCGCCCGGGCCTGCGCCGAGGCGGGCCTCATCTTCGTCGGGCCGCGCCCGGAGACGATGGAGCTCCTGGGGGACAAGGCCGCCGCGCGGCGGCTGGCGCGGCGGCTCCGCCTCCCCCTCCTGCCCGGCACCGACCGCGTTCTGGATGACGCGGAGATGCTGACCGCCGCCGAGCGGATCGGCTACCCGGTGCTGGTCAAGGCGGTGTCCGGGGGTGGGGGAGTGGGCATCCGGGTCGCCCACTCCCGCGCGGAGCTGGAGGCCGCCATCCCCCTGGCCCGGCGGGAGGCCCAGGTCGCCTTCGGCGACGGGGCTCTCTACCTGGAGCGGCTGATCGAGCACGTCCGCCATATCGAGGTCCAACTGCTGGCCGACGGCCACGGCCACATCATCCACCTGGGGGAGCGGGAGTGCTCCATCCAGCGACGGCACCAGAAGCTGATCGAGGAGGCCCCTTCGCGGGCGCTATCCCCCCAGCTCAGACGCCGAATCTGCCGGGCGGCGGTGCGCGTTGGGCGGGCTGTGGGGTACGTGGGGGCCGGGACGGTGGAGTTCCTGCTCGATCCGGGGGGGAACTTCTATTTTCTGGAGGTGAACCCCCGTTTGCAGGTAGAGCACACCGTCACCGAGGCGATCACCGGAGTGGATATCGTCAAGGAGCAACTGCGGATCGCGGCGGGGCGAGAGCTGCGGTACACCCAGAAAGACGTCCGGCCCCGAGGGTGGGCGCTGGAGTGCCGTATCCTGGCGGAGGACCCCGCCCGGGATTTCATCCCTTGCACAGGCCGCATCACCTATCTGCGCGAACCGGGCGGCCCGGGCGTCCGGGTGGATAGCGGCGTCTGTGAGGGACTGACCATCACGCCCTACTACGATTCCTTGCTGGCCAAACTAGTGGCCTGGGGGGAGACGCGAGGGGTGGCCATCGTGCGTATGCGACGGGCGCTGGCGGAGTATCAGATCCACGGCGTCATCACCAACCTGGACCTGCACCGGGCGCTTCTGGACAGCCATCGTTTCTTCGGCGGCCAGTTCCACACCCGCTTCCTGGAGGAGCGGTTCGCACCGACGGAGCCAGGGGAGGAGGAGTGCCTGGCGGCGGCGCTGACGGCGGTGCTCCTGGATTGGCGCCGGCGGACCGGTGCCTGGGCGGGGGAGGAGAGGGCTGTCGGTCGGTGGAAGATGCTGGGCCGTTGGGACCTGCATCGGGGAGGTGGGTGGTGAAATACCGGGTCGTCGTCGCGGGGCGCGTTTTCGAGATCGAGGTGGGGCCGGAGGGACAGGTGTGGGTGAATCGGCGGCGGCTCGACGTGGACCTGGAGGGCATAGACGGACTGCCCCAGTACTCGTTGCTGGTGGACCATCGTTCCTATGAGACGCACGTAGAGGGGGAGGAGGAGGGGGAGTGCCGGTTGGTGGTGGCGGGGCGGCCCTTCCTGGCGCATCTGCAGGGGGCGACACGCCGCCTTGCGCTGGCGGTCCGGCAGCAAGGGGCATCCGGGACGGATCCCGCGCCTGCCCCCCAGGAGGTCACAGCCCCCCTGCCGGGGGTGGTGGTGGCGGTGCGGGTGGTGGAAGGGCAACGGGTGAGGGAGGGGGAGGTGGTGGCGGTGCTGGAGTCTATGAAAATGAACCTGGAACTTCGCGCGCCCCGGGCCGGAGTGGTGCACGCCCTCCACGCCGCCGCCGGTCGGGAAGTCGCCCAGGGGGAAGTGCTGGCGGTGATCGACCGCCCCTAGCGTAGCAATTGTGCAATCAGAGCCCCAATCGTCGAAAAGGGGCTAAAACAGGGGTTTCTTGCATCGCCGCTGATGGGGCTTGAGATACGCCCCATCACAGTATGGACATCGCTCCGGGGAAACCACCCGTTCCGGCTCCACCCGCAAGCGCATCTCCCACCTCCCGGCCCAGATGCCCCTACTTTATCACGAATTTCCCCAATCCTGGAACAGTCACCAGAGAAGTGCACCTTGACAACGAGGCCCATCGGTGGTACCATCGTGCTGAATGAACGTTCATTCATAGACTGGGGGAACGCTGATGGGAGAGAAAGAGACACCGAAGGACCCCGGTGAGGCCCGTCGGGAGCAGATCCTGAAGGCCGCCGCCGCCCTCTTCGCCGAGAAGGGGTACCAGCGGGCCACGGTGAAGGAGATCGCCGCCCGCGCGGGGGTCGCCCCCGGCACCATCTACCTCTATTTCGAGAACAAGCGGGACCTGCTCTTGGCCATCGCCGACCGGCTGATCGCCCAGCCGGTGGATCAGATCCTGGTCGAGGCATCCCGCCTGGACGCCGAGGCTTACGTCGCAACGATCATTCGCAACCGCATTCAATTTGCCCGCCAGAACCAGGCATTGCTGCAGGCCCTGGTCACCGAGATCTGGACCGACGAGGAACTGCGAGAGCAGTTCTTCGCTCAGGTCATCGGTCCCATTATCGTCGCCGGAGCCGCCTACCTTCAGGCCCGAGTGGCGGAGGGAAAGTTGCGTCCTTGCCGGCCCGAGATCGTCGCCCCGGCCGTCGCCGGGGCTATCATCATTCTCTCCGCCCTGCGCGTCCTGGCCCCTGACTATCTCCTGGCCGGCGTCTCCGACGAGGAGTTGGTGGAAGAACTGACCCGGCTGTACCTCTATGGCCTTCAGCCCTGCCCGGAGGGGGTGACGGGATGATCGCGCGAACCATCACCGTGGCTCGCAAGGAGCTGTTGCACATCGTGCGCGATCGGCGGACGATGGCGGTGATGTTCCTCATTCCTATCGTCCAGCTCTTCCTCCTGGGCTACGCCGCCACCACCGACATCGAACATCTGCGGACGACGGTGCTGGACGGGGACCGCACGCCCCAGAGCCGGGAGTTGATCGAGGCTTACCGGGCCTCCAACTACTTCGACATCGTGGCCTACGTCGCCGACGAGGATGAACTGGCCCGGATGATGGACCGGGGGACGGTCTGGGCGGGGTTGATCATCCCGGCCGGCTACGGGGCAGACGTGGTGTCCGGCCAGACGGCCAGTGTGGCCTTCGTCATCGACGGCTCCGACCCCAACGTGGCCAACGCCGTCTTCGCCGCCTCTCAGCAGGTGGGGCAGGCCCAGAGCATGCGGATCATCGAGCGGCGGCTGGGCATCTCCCCCGACGAGATGACTGCCCTGGAGGTCCGCTCTCGGGTCTGGTACAACCCGGAGATGAAGAGCGTCAACTTCATGATACCGGGCCTGATCGCGATGATCCTCTTCACCATCACCATTATGTTGACCTCGTTGGCCATCGTGCGCGAACGGGAGCAGGGGACCATTGAGCAACTGATGGTCACCCCCATCCGGCCCATCGAGTTGGTAGTAGGGAAGGTGACCCCCTACATCGCCGTCGCCTTCTTCAACGTGTTGGAGGTGCTGGCCATCGGCGTCTACTGGTTCGGGGTACCCATCCACGGTAGCCTGGGCCTGCTTATGGCCCTGGCGGCGGTCTTTCTGATGACCTCGTTGGGGATCGGCATCTTCATCTCTAGCGTGACCAACACCCAGCAGGAGGCGATGCTGACGGTCTGGATGATGCTGCTGCCTTCTATCTTCCTGGCCGGCTTCTTCTTCCCCCTGGAGGCGATGCCGAAGTTCCTCCAGGCGATCAGCTACTTTATCCCCCTCCGGTACATGCTGGTCATCATCCGAGGGATCATCCTGAAGGGAGTGGGGATCGGACCCCTGGCCGACCAGGTGGTCCCCCTTCTGCTCTTCGGCGTCTCCATCCTGATCTTCGCCGCCACCCGGTTCAGGAAGCGGCTGGAATAGTTACCCGGTTACCCGGTCACCCAGTTGCCGAGCATATGAACGAATACGTCATCGAAACCGACAACTTGACCAAACGCTTCAAGCAGGTCACCGCCGTGGATGGCCTGGACCTGCGCATCCGGCGGGGGGAGATCTTCGGTCTCCTGGGGCCAGACGGGGCGGGCAAGACGACGACCATCCGCGTGCTGTGCGCCATCATGGAGCCCACCGAGGGAAGCGTCCGCGTCGCCGGCTTCGACACGGTTCGGGAGTCGGAGGAGATCAAGAAACGCATCGGCTACATGCCGCAGCAGTTCTCCCTCTACGGCGATCTGACGGTGCTGGAGAACCTGATCTTCTTCGCCGACATCTTCGGGGTCGAGCGGGGGGAGCGGGAGAAACGGATCGCGCGCCTCCTGGAGTTCGCCCGGATGACCAAGTTCAAGAAGCGGCGAGCCGCCCACCTATCCGGCGGTATGCAGAAAAAACTGGCCCTGGCCTGCACCCTGATCCACCAGCCCCAGATCCTCTTCCTGGACGAGCCAACCACCGGCGTGGACCCCGTCTCCCGGCGGGAGTTCTGGGATATCCTCACCGAGCTCCATCTGCAGGGGGTGACCCTCTTCGTCAGCACGCCGTATATGGACGAGGCGGAGCGGTGCTCCCGGGTGGGGCTGATGTTCGAAGGGGGCCTCATCATCTGCGATGCGCCGGAGCGGATCAAGTCCCTGGTGGAAGGGGATCTGCTGGAGCTACGGCCGGACCGGCTGCGGGAGGCGGCCCGGGCCATCGGGGGTCTCCCCGGCGTGTTGGAGGTGCAGACCTACGGCGATCTCCTTCACGTCTTCGTGGACGATGCCCAACGGCGTATCCAGACCATCCAAGAGGTCCTGTCTGAAGCCGGCATCTCCGTCCGGGGGCTCCGCCAGACCCGTCCCCGTATGGAGGAGGCGTTCATCTCGCTGATCCGGAAGCGGATAGAGGGGCGGTAAACACGCGATACGGAATACGCAACACGCGGTACGTATTCCGTAGCACGATGACGGGAGCACGCCACTGTGAACGAATACGCCGTCGAGGCCATCGAGCTGAGCAAGAAGTTCGGCGATTTCACCGCCGTGGACGGGGTCACGTTCGCCATCCGGCGGGGCCAGATCTTCGGCTTCCTGGGGCCCAACGGGGCGGGGAAGACGACCACCATCCGTATGCTCCTGGGCCTCCTCCGCCCCACCTCCGGCCACGCCACCGTGCTGGGCTACGATATCGTCCGCCAAGCGGAGGAGATCCGCCGCCACATCGGCTACATGTCCCAGCGGTTCAGCCTGTACCGGGACCTCACCGTCGCCGAGAACCTGGATTTCTACGGCCGCACCTACGGCGTGCGCGGCCAACGGCTGGAGGAGCGGAAGCGGTTCGTGATCCAGATGGCCGGGCTGGTGGGCCGGGAGCGGGAACTGACCCACAACCTCTCCGGTGGATGGAAGCAGCGGCTGGCCTTGGGCGCCGCCATCCTCCACGAGCCGGAGATGCTCTTCCTGGACGAGCCGACGGCCGGGGTGGACCCCATCTCCCGCCGCGCTTTCTGGGACCTGCTCTACCAGCTTGCCGAGCAGGGCACCACCATCTTTGTGACGACCCACTATATGGACGAGGCGGAGCACTGCCAGGACCTGGCCTTCATCCACAACGGGCGCATCATCGCCCAGGGGTCGCCGGAGGAGATCAAGCTGCACAAGATGCGGGGGCAGGTGCTGGAGATCGACTGCGTCCAACCGGATGTCGCCCTCATCGTCCTGCGGCAGATGGGGCTATTCGAGGAGGTGGCCCTCTACGGCGCGCTGATCCACGTGGTGGCCGAGGGGGTCGCCGACCACAAACCCCGCATCGCCCAGGCCCTTTCCGAGGCCGACGTGGAGGTGCGGGCGATGGACCTGATCGCCCCGTCGCTGGAGGACGTGTTCATTTCCAATGTACGAGAGTAGCGTGGGCGTAGAGACATGGGGATAGAGACACGGGGATATGGAGACGCGGGGGTGTGGTGAAACCCGTGAGTTCAAATCCGTAAA
>DQUX01000276.1 GCA_015662065.1 Anaerolineales bacterium
ATCAAGGACGACCGGGAACTGGGGCTGCTGCTGATGAACGCCGGCTACGTCACCCAGCAGGACATCGTCGAGAGCGTGCGCAATCACACCCTAGACACGGTCTACAAACTCTTCACCTGGCCTGATGGCACGTTCCGCTTCGAGCCGACGCTCCGTCCGGTTGAGGGGCGGATCACGATCCCCATTGACCTGGAGAACGTGATCATGGAGGGCAGCCGCCGCCTCAAGGAATGGGAGCGGCTTCAGGAGGAACTGCCCAACCTGGATATAGCCCTCCGGTTCACAGACCGCCCCGACGCGCGGCTGCGTACGATCAACCTGACCGTTGAGGAATGGCGCGTCGTCTCCTTCATCAACCCTCGCAATACCATCCGCCAGATCGCCCAGTACAACAGTATGAGCGATTTCCAGATCCGGCGGATCGTCTACGGCCTCCTCCAGGCCGGGCTGGTGGAACTGATCCAGCCTGAAGGAGTGGAGATCAAGCCTCCCCCAGGAGTGTCTGGTGCGCCTCCCGGTGTACCGCTGACCCAACGACGCCCCGCCGTCAAGCGGAGCGTCATTCAACGATTGATAGACCGCATCCGGGAGTTGTAACTCAATGCAGACCGTCAAAATGGTGGTGACCGGCCCCTTCGCAGCGGGCAAGACCCAGTTCATCCGTACTATCAGCGAGATCGATGTCGTAGCCACCGAGGCGAGGCTGAGCCGCGCCGAGGAGCGGATCAAAGACCAGACCACCGTGGCGATGGACTTCGGGCGGATCACCATCGACGACGACCTGGTCCTCTATATCTTCGGCACGCCAGGCCAACGCCGGTTCGACTTCATGTGGGAGATCATCTCCGAGGGGATGCTGGGGTTCGTCGTCGTCGTAGACAGTGTCCGCCCGGAAACCTTTCGCGAGGCCCGATCCATCCTCAACACGTTCCGCACCTACGCCCCCACCCCCTACGTGGTGGCGGCCAACAAGCAGGATATGGAAGATGCCTGGTCCCCCGAGGACCTGCGTATTGCCCTGCGGATCGATCCCCGGGTCAAGGTGCTTCCGTGCGTGGCTACAGACAGGGAGAGCGTCAAGCGCGTCCTGCTGGAACTCCTGTATTCTATCCTGGAACTAATGGACGAGGAGGAGAGCTGACCCAATCCCCAGATGGCCCGAGGGGGGCGGACGCCCGGTGCCCGTCGGCCGGCGAGGACCTCAGGCCGCGCAGGGTCCGTGCGTCCGCTTTTCGGTGAAAAGAGCCTCCCTCCCGGTGCCGGTCCGCACCACCCGAGGAGGTAAGAGACGCCGGAGATACTGTAACCTCTCCTTAACCGAGTTGCAACGCTCTCACCGCTCGCCGACAACGCTTTTGTGATAAGATGATAACAGGCGTTGAGCACCCACAATAGAAGGCATCATCCCAGGGAACACAGAGAGGCAGGGAGAGCGCTCTGTGCCCTCTGCGTATCTATGGTGGGTGTGGCTGTACCATCGAGGATCAGGCTGTCATATGGGGAAACGGCCGGGGCGGTGAAAACTGGGGGAGATGAGAAACGATGAGCTCGATCGTCACCGACCGGGGAGTCGTCCACTACGAGGCATACGGTCGCGGCCGCCCAGTGATTCTCCTCCACTGCTGGCTGGGTTCGTGGAGTTACTGGCTCAGCACGATGGAGGCCCTCAGCAGCACGCACAAGACCTATGCGCTGGATTTCTGGGGGTTCGGCGAATCCGGCACGAGAGGAGAACACTTCCGCGTGTCGGACTACGTGGAGATGGTCGTCCAGTTTATGGATCGCCTGGGGCTCCGGCGGGCACCGGTGATGGGCCACTCGATGGGCGGGACGGTCTCGCTGAGCCTGGCCCTGGCCCACCCGGATCGGGTGCAGAAGGTGACCGTGGTCGGTTCCCCCATCGTAGGGGATGGCCTGGCGCTGATGCTGAGACTGGCGTCCAAGAAGATTCTGGCAGCGCTGGCCTACAAGCTTCCGGGGATGCTCCCCCTGGGAGTCCGGCTCTCCTCCCCCTTCCTGACGCGAGACTGGCGGACGTGGTACCGGATGTTCGAAAAGGACCTCTCCCGCACGACGATGAAGTCCTTTCACTACAGCATCGCTTCCCTGCGCGAGACCGATCTGAGACCCCGGTTGAGGGAAATCCGGGTGCCGGTGCTGGGCATCTACGGCCGCAACGACCGCATCGTCAACCCCAACCAGGGAGAACTGCTGGCCCGGGGGGCTATGCCCGCCCGGGTGGCATATTTCGAACACTCAGGCCATTTCCCAATGCTGGATGAACCGGACCGGTTCCACCGGGCATTGCGAGACTTCCTGGATCGTTAGCTCGTAGGCCAGGGGGAGGGTATGAGGAACGCTAAAGAGGACAGCGCCGCAAAGCAGATAGAGTACTACTTCCCCAACAAGATGGGGCGGATCCTCCTCCTGGCGATGGAGGAGGTGATGGGCCGCAACGGCGTCAACGCCGTGCTGAACCTGGCCAACCTCCGGCACCTCCTGGGCAAATACCCCCCCAACAACTTCGACCGGGAGTTCTCGTTCGGCGAACTCTCGCGATTGCTGGGCGCGCTGGACGAGATGTACGGCGTCCGAGGAGGGCGAGGACTGGCCCTCCGCGTCGGCCGGTCCTGCTTCCGTTTCGGCATAAAGGACTTCGGGCCGATGCTGGGCATCGCCGATCTCGCCTTCCGCGTGATGCCGCTCACGATGAAACTCAAGATCGGCTTCGAGGTCTTCGCCGAGGTTTTCAATAAATTCAGCGATCATCACGTGCGACTGGGAGAGAACGAGGATTCCTTCCTCTGGACCATCGAGCAGTGCGGCGTCTGCTGGGGGCGGACCGCCGCGGCCCCCTGTTGCCACCTGGCGGTCGGCATCCTCCAAGAAGCGCTCTATTGGGTCAGCGGCGGCCGAAACTTCGACGCCGAGGAGGTCTCCTGCATCGCCGCAGGGGATAGAACCTGCACCATCCAGATCGACAAGCAACCGGTTGACTGAGCATAATGAGAAAGATCGTTCTACGTGACCGAAGGCCCATCCCTCCCTTCAACGACCCCGCCCGGGACCTGCGCGTGCTGAACAAGCCGCTCTGGCTCCACCAGCGGGACGTGCTGGCCCGTCACGTGAAGTTTGAGCGAGAGGTGGACTCCTTCGAGGAGATCGAGTCGAAGCAGGAGGAGACCCTCGTCTACCGCGAGAACCTTTTCTTCGACGAACACTTTCTAGAGGACTTTCTAGACAAGGCCCGCCGCCTGGGCAAACCCTGCCAGTTGGTCTTCCCGCCGGACGACAAGGCAATCGTCAACCACGCCCTCCCCCTTCAGGAAACGATCCGCCGGAAGGGAGATTACTACGTGACGGATATGTGGTACTTCCCCCGAGGCGTCGAGGAGACGGTTCTCCCGCTGGTGATGCGCACCGAGCCCCGGGAGGTGGGCTACTACCACGTCCCCACCCATATGTCGGACACGATGGGCGACCTGATCTACCACGTGCCGACCAAAGCCTTCCTGGCCATCGAGACGTGGGTCCATGTCCTCCTGGCCAACGTGGTCTTCGGCGTCTTCGCCCGCGGGGCCCGGCTGGAGAAGGCGGTCGAGCGGAGCGTGGGCCTGCAATTGCGGCTCCTCGGACGGGCGCTGCTGGAACAGAAGCAGGTCCTCTCCTCCTCAAAGGTGGTCAAGGTCGGCCGCAACTGCTCCATCGACCCCAGCGCCATCATCCGCGGCCCCACCACCATCGGCGACAACGTGACCATCGGCCCGGGGGCGGTGATCGATAACTGCGTCATCGGCAGCAATGTGGACATCGCCCAGGGCTGCCAGTTGATGCTCAGCGTGGTCAGCGACCGGTGCTTCCTCCCTTTCCGGGCCGCTCTCTTCATGAGCGTGATGATGGAAGACTCGATGGTCGCTCAGAACACCTGCCTGCAGTTGAGCTGCATCGGCCGGGGCAGCTTCGTGGGCGCCGGCAACACCTTCACCGACTTCAACCTGATCCCCAAGCCCCTCCGCGCCCTCCACTGGGACCGGCTGGAGCCGACCGGGATGACGGTGCTGGGGGGGTGTGTGGGACACCACTGCCGCATCGGCTCGGGAATGATCGTCTACCCCGCCCGCACTATCGAGTCGGATTCCGTTCTGGTGGCAACGCCGCAACGTCGGGTGATCCAGAAGGATGTCACGTACGAGGAAAGCGATGTGCACCAGATCTCTGAAGCGGGGCACCTTCACCCCCGTCTCTACCCACGCCCCGGCGAGCAGACGGAGCCGGAGACGGACCATCCAGAAGATGCCGGGAAGCCAACCCCCGAATGGGCAACATAGACACTTTCGCTTTCATCATCCATCCGTTGGACCCCAAGGCGGATGTGGCGCGGAAATACCCCCGGCTTGCCCGGCTCCTGCCGGTGACGGCCATTCACTTCCTATCCCGCTACTGGCCGCCCCTGCTCCTCTCCCGCATAGCCGGGGTGCGCTCGGCGGCGACGGGGCGGGAGGTAGAGGGATGGCTGCTGGCCTGCCCGATCACCGCCCGCCGGATGCTTCAGCTCCCCCCCCGCGTGGCCCTGCGGAAGATCATCCAGACCGGCCGACTGGCCGAGCGGCTGGGGGCCCGGATCCTGGGGCTGGGGGCCTATACCTCCGTGATCGGCGACGGGGGCCTGACGGTAGCCCGCGCCCTGGACATCCCGGTGACCACCGGCGACAGCTACACCGTCGCCACCACCGTCCGCACTCTTCTGGAGATAGGCCGGCAGGTGGGGACTGTCCCGGAGCGGGCCGTCACCGCCGTGGTCGGCGCCACCGGCGCCATCGGCTCCGCCTGCGCGCGGTTGCTGGCCCCCCGGGTGGGAGAGATGATCCTGGTGGGCCGCCGCAAGGCTGGCATAGCCCAAGTCCGACAACAGGTGGAGGCATTGGCGGCGGGGCGGGTGAGGGCCACGACCGACGTAGCGATGGTCCGCGAGGCCGACCTGATCGTCAGCGCCACCAGCGCCGGGCAGCCGATCATCCACAGCGACCACCTGAAGCCCGGCGCGGTCGTCTGCGACGTGGCCCGCCCCCGCGATGTCTCCCCCCAGGTGGTGCGGGAGCGGGACGACGTGCTGATCGTCGACGGCGGCCTGGTGAAGGTGCCCGGGGGGGTGGACTTCGGCTTCGACTATGGCCTGCCCCCCGGCATCACCTACGGCTGCATGGCCGAGACAATGGCGCTGGCCCTGGAGGGCCGGTTCGAGGATTACACCATAGGCAAGAACCTGGAGATCGAGCGGATCCAGGAGATCGAGCGGATCGCCGGGCGGCATGGATTCCGGCCAGCCGACCCCCGCTCCTTCGACCGCCCGCTGCCCCAGAAGCATATCCAGAGAGTCCGCCGCATAGCGGCCCAGAAAGCCGGGCCCGGCCCGGCCTAGTGTCGGAGGTTGTGCGATGAGTGAGGGGAGAATCCTGGTCGTAGAGGACGATTTCGACATCTCCAATATGCTCCGCATCTACTTTCAGAGCCAGGGGTACGAGGTGGCCGTAGCCCCCCGGGGAGAGGATGCGCTGGAGATGTGCCGACAGCAACTGCCGAACATCGTCGTCCTCGATATCATGCTCCCGGATATGGACGGCTACGACGTCTGTCACGAGCTGCGCAGCAGCCTGCGTACCAGCCATATCCCCATCATATTCCTCACCCAGAAGGACGAGCGGTCCGATAAGATCCACGGCCTGGAGCTGGGGGCCGATGACTATATCACCAAACCCTTCGATGTAGAGGAATTGAAACTGCGGGTCAAGAACGCTATGGCCCGGGCCGCCTACGAGAGCCTGACCAACCCCACCACCGGCCTCCCCAGCGCGAAGCTGATCGAGGAGCAGCTGCGCAGCCTGATGCAGCGGGATGACTGGGGGATCATCTACGTCGGCATCGAGGGACTGGAACCCTTCAGCGAAGTATACGGCTTCGTCGCCGCCGAGGAGGTTCTTCGTTATACTGCATTGATTCTCGGAGAGACGGTAGACACGCTGGGGACGCCTGACGATTTCATCGGCCATATAGGCGGAGATGACTTTCTAGTCATCACCCACAGGAGCTTGGTGCGGCCGATGGTGGAGGAGTTGGACCGGCGGTTCTCCGAAGGGATCGGAACGCATTACGATTTCAAGGCTCGCCAACAGGGGTACATCGTCGTGCAGGATGACGCGGGGAACGAGCGGAAAGTGGGCTTGATGGAACTGACGATCGGCGTCATCACCAGCGCCGACGGCCCCTTCACCGACATCCGGGAGATCACCGAGGCCGCGGCCGCGGCCCGGCGGGAGGGACGCCGGCCCTGAGGGATCCCCCTCGAGGCGGGATCGACGTATTATGAAACGGCAGGCTGAGCGGGATGGGAATGACCGCTAGGGAGCCGAGGCGATTGAGCACCGGAGGCGCTATAGCGATGGCGGTGGCCGTCGTCCTGGGGCTGGGATACGGCCTGAATCGGGCGCCGGCCGAGTGGGCCTACCTCTTCCACCTGGCGTTGCCCACCGTCGTCACTCTGCTGGCCCTCCTGACCGGCAGGACACCCGCCCTGGTGGGGACATCGCTGGCCCTCCTCTCCCTCCTCCCCGGCGGGGCTCGCGCCTGGCAGGAAGGAGCCACCCCCGCATTGGCCTCCGGGTTGACGGCCGGCCTCCTCTGCCTGGCGGCGGGGCTGGGGCTCCCCCCTTTCCTGGACCTCCGCCGGATGCGGATAAGGGTGGAGCAACGATTGGGCCAGGCGATGGGTCGCGCGGACCTGGCGCAGGCGCTGCTGGATGAGGCGCTGGAGGCGACCGGCGCGGAGGGAGGCGAGGTGCTCCTGCACCGCGACGGCGATACCGGCCTGGAGCAGGTCGCCGTCCGGGGGCTGGAGGGGATCTCCTCCTCCGCCATCCCCGCCCCCGCCGACGGAAGCCGCACGCTG
>DQUX01000278.1 GCA_015662065.1 Anaerolineales bacterium
ACTCGTGCATCGCGTAGAGGATGCGCCGCTGGACCGGCTTGAGGCCATCCCGGGCGTCCGGCAGCGCCCGAGAGACGATGACGCTCATCGCGTAGTCCAGGTAGGCGCTACGCATCTCCCGCCCGATGTCCACACGCCGAACATTACCTGTTTGCAAAGCCATCCTCCCCACCAGATTGCTTAAGCTTATTATACCCCAAAGCGGGGCTTCGACAACGGACGGATAGAACGTCTGGCAGCCCCGGAATAGGGATTCCGGGGCTGCTACCGCTCATAGCCCCCGTCCTCGGGGAGCGGGCCCTCGCGGCGATGGGGGCCTGCGGGCCGGACCCGAGACGGGGGCTGTCAGCAGGGTTGCGGTCGTTCCGGTGGCGGTCTCTCCGGGAGCGCCGGAGTCCCCATCCCCCCCTCAACGCCGCGCTCTCAATCCTCCTTCACCAGCGCCGAGAGAACGGTGGTGACGATACTGACGATGAGCGCGCCCCAGAAGGCCGGCCAGAAACCGTCCACGTAGAAACCGATGCCGAACTGGTTGGCGATCCAGGCCGACAGCCAGAGGGTGATGCCGTTGATCACCAAGATGAAGAGCCCCAGAGTGAGCAGGATGAGGGGGCAGGTGAGGAACTTAAGCACCGGCCGCACCAGGGCGTTGACCAGCCCCAGGATGGCAGCCATAACCGCGTAGGCGACCCAGGCGGTCCCGAAAACCCGGATGCCCGGCACCAGCCAGGCGGCGACGAAGAGCGCCAGCGCCGAGATGACCCAGCGGACCAGAAGTTTGACCACGCTACACCTCCTCAGATGCTTGTTCTAGCTTGCCGATGTGCAGACGATAGACACGGTATCGCTTGTACAGCTTCGCCCCCATCCGCTCGGCCAGGACGGGGGTATTGGGGTTGTCCTCCGAGGTGAGAGACAGATCGAGCCATTTATGGTCGGGGAGATGAGCCAGAGCGACGTTCAACAGACAGTGCACCCGGTCGACCTCCTCCCAACGATCCAGGTCTGCTCCGCGGACGGTGATCCGCCCCCGCTGGCGGATCCGGTCTGCCAGGCGGAATAGCCGCCGCGGGGACACGCGCGGCGTTACCGACCAACCCTCGTCGGGCGGGCACGGAGACCCATCCCACCCCTGACCCTCTGCGCAGATCGTTCAGTATTATATGCCCAGGGAGGGGGGAAAGCAAATGCCCACGCCCGGCGCTAGACCGTCCGGCGGCGCGCTGGAATGGGATTCCGGCGCTACCGCAGGACCGAAGCAACGACAGACCCGGCGGTGGCCTGCGCCCCAACGCTTTGGCCCGCCAACCCAGAAAATGCGACCGCCCTAGAGGCGACTCCAGTTGCGCCCCGCGCCAGTTTCTGCTATCATCCCCCAAAAGACCAGACATGGAGGCAGGGAAAGGACAATGACGGAGGATCTCTTTCGCTTCTCCACCACCATGGAAGTCCGCTGGCGCGACCTGGACGCGCTGGGGCACGTCAACAACGCCGTCTATCTCACGTACCTGGAACAGGCCCGCGTTCACTATATGCGGGAGGCCGGCCTGGGTTTCCAGAGCCTGGAGGACGTAGGGATGATCCTGGCCGAGGTGACCTGCACCTACCACTCCCCCCTCTCGCTGGGAGAACGGGTGACCATCCGGGTGCGCGTCAGCGAGCTGCGCAATTCCAGCTTCTTCTTCGAATACCGGATCGAGGGAGAGGACGGGCGATTGGCGGCCACCGCTCGTAGTGCGCAGGTCTGCTACGACTACCGGGCCGGTCGGTCGCTGCCGATCCCCGACCACTGGCGCACGGCTATCATCTCCTTCGAGCCAGGGCTTGCGGAGGAAACTTGACGACATTCTTGCTGATCCGCCACGCGACCAACGACGCGCTGAAGGAGCAACGGATCGTGGGCCGACTGCCCGGCGTGCATCTCAACGAGGAGGGGCAGGCCCAGGCCCTGGCGCTGGCCGAGCGGCTGGCATCGGTGGACCTGGCGGCGGTTTACGCCAGCCCGATGGAGCGGGCGCAGGAGACGGCGCAGCCGCTGGCCGCCCGCCACAGCCTGGAGGTGCAGACCCATCCCGGCCTGCACGAGGTGGACTGCGGTCGCTGGAGTGGGCAACCGGCGGAGAAGCTCCGTCGCCGGCGGCTCTGGCGCGCGATGGCGCTGTATCCATCAGGAGTCCCCTTCCCCGATGGGGAGAGCGCCTGGGAGGTGCAGGCACGGATGATAGCGGCGCTGGAGGAGATCCGTGCTGCCCACCCCGGCCAGACCGTGGCCATCGTCTCCCACGCCGATCCGATCAAGGTGGCCGTCGCCCACTACGTGGGGCTCCCCCTCGATCTGTTCCGGAGGCTGACGGTGGCGCCAGCTTCGCTGACGGTGCTATCTCTCGCCGGGGCGGTGCCCCGGCTGGTGCGCCTCAACGACACCGGCCATCTGCCCCGACCGGAGGGGGAAAAGGGGGTGTGAGGTGTCGCCTGAGTTTCTCGGTTTGAGCCGCGTCGACTTCGTCACCGTGGGAACGGTCGGGCCGCCGGGCCGCCGGACCTTCTACCTGCAGGCGGGGCAGGGAGACCTGCTGGTCAGCTTGATTATCGAGAAGGAGCACGCTGCCGCCCTCTCCCTGGGCGTCCAGCAACTGCTGGAACAGCTAGGCGGCGTCCCCGAGGAGACGCCGATACCCACCGAGTTGGAGCTGCGCCAGCCCTTGCGACCCCTGTTCCGGGTGGGCAGTCTGGGCCTGGGGTACGATCCGCAGGAAGACGCGCTGGTCCTCATCGCGCGGGCGCCGGTGGAGGAGGGGCGGGAGGCCCCCGAGGTGCACCTGTGGTGCTCGCGGGCGCAGATGTACGCTCTGGCGGAACACGCGGCCGAGGTGGTGGCAGCAGGCCGTCCCCGGTGCCCCCTCTGCGATGAACCCCTGGAGCCGGACGAGCGCCACGTCTGCGTGCGGGGTAATGGCCGCCGGTGGCTGTTTCGCCTCGACGAGTGAAGGCGGTCGTTCACCGCCAGGGTGCTCAGAAAAGGCTCCTCGTCTCGGCATATAGGCAATCGCCAGCCCCTTGCCCTTGCACGCCCCGGCCATTTATGGTATAACCCCTCGGGTACCCGCGTCTGCCGGAAGGCCCTCGAGAGCCCGTCGAACAACCCGCCTGAGGAAGTCGACATCTTATGCGCAGGAAGACATATCCCCTCAGAACCATCGCCAAAGCGATCTCCTGGAGAACGATCGCCACCCTGACCACGACCGGGCTGGTCTATCTCTTCACCGGCAAGCCGATCATGGCGGTGGGGGTCGGCCTTCTGGAGCTGGCGCTGAAGATCTCCTTCTACTACGTGCACGAACGGGTCTGGGAGCGGATCTCCTGGGGACGGCCCAGGCATCCCCTGGAGGGGCTACCCGTGACCCGGGAGCTGGCGCCGGAGGATATGCAGGAAATCCGCCGACGCCTGGAGGAGTTGGGATACTTGTAAGAGGAGCAAAGGAATATGCGTCGTCTATCACTATTGTTACCGATCGTTTCGATCCTGTTGCTGGGAGGCTGCGGGCCGCGGCCCAGCGGCCGCATCGTCTACGGCCTCACGTTGGCCCCCTCGGGGATCGATCCCCACGTCAACGCTTCCTCCGAGCTGGGGATCCCCCTCACCTCGGTGTACGATACGCTGGTCTATCAGAACCCCGAGACGGGGGAGTTCGTCCCCGGGCTGGCCGAGCGGTGGGAGGTCTCCGACGACGGCCTGGTCTACACCTTCTACCTAAAGCGCGGGGTGACCTTCCACGACGGCACCCCCTTCAACGCCGAGGCGGTCCGGTTCAACTTGGAGCGGATCACCAGTCCAGACCTGGCCTCCCAGAAGGCCCGCTTTATGCTCGGCCCCTACGAGCGGACGGAGGTGGTGGATGCGTACACCGTCCGCATCCTTCTGAGCGAGCCCTTCGCCCCTCTCCTGGACTCCCTGAGCCAGGTCTACCTGGGGATGGCCTCCCCGGCGGCGGTGGAGCAGTGGGAGGATGAGTACCAGTTGCACCAGGTGGGCACCGGCCCCTTTATGTTCGCCGAGTACGTGCCGGGCGACCACCTGTTGCTGCGGCGCAATCCCGACTACGATTGGGGTCCTCCCGTCTATCGGCACGAGACCGCCCAACTGGACGAGATCGAGTTCCGCTTCTTCACCGACCCGGCCACCCGTTCCCCCGCCCTGGAGACGGGGGAGGCGGACGTGATGGGGGAGATCCCGCCCCAGGACGCCGCCCGGCTGGAGGAGAGCGCCGACTTCCGCATCGAGGCCGTGGCCCTGCCCGGCACGTCACTGATGCTCCTTATGAACACCACCCGCGAACCCCTGGACGACATCCGGGTGCGACAGGCGCTGCTCTACGGGACCGACCGGGCGGCGGTTATCTCCACCATCTTCCGCGACACCTCCCCGGTGGCCTACGGGCCGCTGACGGCGGCGACCTTCGGCTACGACCCCGCCGTCCAGGGTTACTACCCCTACGACCCGGCCCAGGCCGCGGCGCTCCTGGAGGGAGCCGGCTGGACCGACTCCGACGGCGACGGGGTCCGCGACCGGGACGGAGAGCCGCTGGTGCTGGAGATGGTCCTGATGGGCTGGGGCTATATGCCGGAGATCGGCCAGCTCCTGGCGGCCCAATGGGCGGAGCTGGGGGTCGGCGTGGAGAGCCGGGTGGTGAGCTACCCGGAGGCGCTGGAGGTCGGCGGCGAGGGCCGCCACCACCTGATCCCCTTCAGCCTCTCCGGCAGCGACCCCGACATCCTGCGCAAGTTCTTCCACTCCCAGGCTTCCTTCAACTGGTCGAAGGTGGCAGACGCTGAGATGGACGAGTGGCTGGAGACGGCGGCGCGGGTATCCGACCCCGACCGGCGGATCGAACTGTACAGCCAGGTTCAACGCCGGGTGATGGAGAAAGCCCTCGTCATCCCCATCCGGGATTACGTCAATCTGAACGGGGTGAGCAACCGGGTGCAGGGACTCCGGTTCGACGCGCGGGGGTGGTTCCCGTGGCTGATCGATGCGACGGCAGGGGAGGAGTGACGGGGGCAGACGCAAGAACGCGGGGAGGGAGATGGGGAGAGGGTGATGACAGGACGGTATGTAGGACGAAGGCTGCTGGGGGCGGTCTTCGTCCTTTGGCTTTCCGCGAGCCTGGCCTTCGTCGCCCTGCAGTTGACCCCGGGCGATCCGGCCCAGGCGCTGCTGGCCGCCTCCGGCGCCACCCCGGAGGAGGTGGCGGAGCGGCGGGCGGAGCTGGGGCTGGACGACCCGCCGCTGCTTCAGTACGTCCGGTACATCGCCGACCTGGCTCGGGGCGACCTGGGCCGCTCGTGGCTGCACGGTCGGTCGGTGGGGCG
>DQUX01000037.1 GCA_015662065.1 Anaerolineales bacterium
AACGAGGTTATTGCAATGCGAGGAAAATAAATGGCCCGGGAGTGCATTCTGATCGTGGAGGATTACGTCCCTCTTCTGGTAGCGCTCCGGGAGATTCTGGAGGGGGAGGGGTACACGGTCCACACCGCCGCCGACGGGGTGCAGGCGCTGGAGGCGCTGGAGGAGGTCCTCCCCGACCTGATCGTGGCGGACGTTATGATGCCCCATATGGACGGCTACGGCCTATACGAGGCGGTTCGCGCTCACCCGGATTGGGCATCCATCCCTTTCATTTTCCTGACCGCCAAGGCGGAGCAGGAGGACGTGTTGCGGGGGAAGGGGCTGGGGGCGGAGGACTACATCACCAAGCCTTTTGACCCTCGGGAACTGGTGAGGATGATCTCGGCTTGTCTGAGAGGAGGCACGCGATGAGGCTCAGGAAGGATGTCTGGCTGGCGGTGGTGGCAGCCGTGGGCTCGGTTCTGTTGACGGGGTTGCTCCTCGGTCTATCCGGCGGGGTGGCGGAGGCGGCGGGGGTCTCCCCTCTCCCCACGCCGTCCGGCCCTTGGCTGACCCTTTTCCTCTCCGCCCTCCCTTACCCCGGCGTGGAGGCGGGCGGGGTTATCACCTACGCCGTCACGGTGGTCAACGAGGGGCCGGTGGACGCAGAGCGCGTGGTGGTCACCGACTGCCTGCCGACATACACCACCTTCCTCAGCCCCCTCAGCTCTCCCGCCCCTCAGGTAGGACCCCGTACGGTCTGGTGGGAGCTGGGGCCGCTGGCGGGGGACGGGGCGGAGAGCCGGTCGGTGACCTTCACCGTGCGGGTCGCTCCCACCGCTCCCACCGGCGTAGAGTTGGTGAATCGGGTGGTGGCGACGGCGGACGGGGGGAATCCGGCGGCGGCCGCCCTGGTTCATCGGGTGAACCGGTTTCAGGCCCAGCTTGTCCCTGAGGAGGGGGGCCGCCTCCGCGCACCGCTGGCCGGCGTGGAGGCTCGCTTCCCGGCCGGAGCGGTCTCTGGGCGGGTGCAGATCAGTCTGACGGTCATGACCACCCCCACCCAGGAGGCGCGCGCCTTCCAACTGGTGGGCCAGGTCTTCTTCCTCGAGGGGGTGGACACCCAGGGCGATTCGGTAACCTCTTTCCTTCGTCCCTACACACTCACCGTCCGTTACGAGGATGAGGGGTGGCGGGCGGCGGGGTTGGAGCAGGAGACGGATCTGAACCTCTTCTATTGGCACCGGGGTCGGTGGGTCCCTATCCTCCCGTGCCCGGGTTGCCGGGTGGACGTGGAGGCGAACCGGGTTGTGGCGGTGCTGGAGCATTTCACCGAGTTCGCCCTGGGGCAGACCCAGGAGGTCTTCCTTCCCTTGGTGGTCAGAGGCCGATAGGGGAGCAGCGCATCCGGCCCCTATATCACTCCCTCCGCCGAGGGGCCGCACACCGCCGGACGCTAAACCGTCCGGCTGAAAGCCGAACCCTCCTTTGATCGATCTACCTCTAACCCCCGCTTCCCCCCAGTCATTTGTCCCATGCCCTGGAT